>JBJTWB010000030.1:0-14311 GCA_046081505.1 Bacteroidota bacterium
CGGGTTCGAGTCCCGTCCGGACCGCTGAAGTAAAAAAGCCTCTTATATCTAAGAGGTTTTTTTATTTTAACATACGATTCTTCTTTTAGTTTCCGTTGTTAAATGAAAATGAATTTCAGAAACTACTTTTCGCATTACTCATTTGTTGCAATTGTCTTAATCCTAGGACTATTTATTTCATGTAAATCTGAAAGAGAATTTTTTCACACAAACCGCATCAAGAAAAAAGATCTTAATAATCCAGCCAACTCACAGAGAGCGTTGGCCATATGGCTTATGAATCAACCTCAAGAGGTTCGAGATGCATTCAAACAAGATTTTTTATTCAAGGGAGACGATTTTAAATTGTTTGTTGATACCATTAGTAAATGATTTATATCTGTAGTAGTTTTGTTTTATGAGTTTGATTCATCTTATTTTTTGGAAGATATGTTTCCTTTAATTCTTGTAGGTCCCTTATTTGTGGTTATTTCGTTATTAACCCTATTGTTTCCGCCAAAAAAAATCAATGGGTTATACGGATATAGAACAAAGCGAAGCATGAGCAATCAAAAGGCTTGGGATGCCGCTCAAAAAATCTCATCTCAAGTTATGCTTATAGAAGGTGTGATCATGTCTTTGTTTGCGGGTTTGGGGTTTTTATTCAGTCTAACTGAAGGCTTGGAAGTTGGCCTTAGTCTCACTGTTCTTTTATCTGGAATAGTCTTTCTATTTGTCTACACCGAAAAAAAGATCAAAGATTTGAAATAAAAAAGCCAGCATTGCTGCTGGCTTTATCAAATATCGGATTGAGTTAATTACAAACTTCTACATCGAGGTGAACAACATAATAGTTCGAACCATTCCCTTGAACAGTCAATGAAGTTCCTTTGTAAAGTTGGAATAAACCTGCAGTTGGACGTTCATTAGGTAAGGTTGTATAGCCTTCGACTTTAACAGGTTCTTGAACATTTTGTAATTGCATAGAATTACCTAAGTTGATGGTTATAAAATCTGTTTCGGCATTGTAATAAACAGATGCGCCCTCTATTGGATTCTGACCGGCATAAATAGGATAGGTTCCACTTTGATTTGCATCTAATGCGTACCACCAGGCATTTCCTTCCCCTGCAACACTTCCTCCAAATGCAGTTTCTTCCTGCCAATTGCATGCTACTGCACATGGTGTTAAATTATAACAAATAGTTAAATTACTCAATCCAGCTGGATTACCACTGGCGTTGATAGGAGATGCTAGACCGGAATCAGATGAGATTCCGTTATTGTAGTAATAAACATTAGCTGCTGGACCACCTTTAACAATAACAGCAACATCAGTAACACAATAACCTGCAGGAGGAGTAATACTCCAAGAAACATAAGTTCCATCTGTGTTAACAGTTACATTTTCACCAAAGCTGTCTGAAGTAAAGGGGTAGTCAATTTTTCCGGTTGTATTGGAAAAGCCAGAAACACCATTTGCCACAGCCGCTTCATCACAAGTCACATTTCCACCATTGTTTTCTCCTATTACAACTACAGGACTTTTTCCACTTGAGGAAATAACGGCATTTGAGTTTGAGTTTTCAGCTTCTCGAGTACATTGCGCTAAAATTAAAGCACTTGTAAGGGTGAAGAGTGTTAATCGTAAAGTTTTCATTTTTTTAATTTTAAAATTAATTTCCTGTTAAATATAGCGAACATATCCATAATCAAATCAATTTTCCAGAGATTTTTAACGATTTTTTAATATTAAATAAAAAAGCCAGCATTGTTGCTGGCTTTTTCAACTTAACCAATCATCCTACTTCACATCGAATCGATCAAGATTCATGACCTTACTCCACGCTTTTACAAAATCAGTCACCATCTTTTCTTTTGCATCTGAACACGCATAAACCTCAGCCAACGAGCGCAACTCAGAGTTTGAAACAAATATTAAATCGGCACGAGTAGCCACCAGTCTCCATTGTCTTTTCCACCGCCAATAACTTCTGTTGTATCGGGAGTAGCCGTTGGATGAAAAGGACATGATCCCGTTTGTCCTTCGTGATGCTGCGCTATACTTTGTATAGACACCAGCAGAAGAGAAGATAATAACGTTTTTTTCATGTTTCTTGAATTTTGTTTCGGAGCCAACGTATTCAAGATTTAGTTATACAAGAAAGTAATTGTAACTACACTTATATAGATTTTTTCTATGGAAATTATGGTCTAATGTTCGTGGCAATGAACTTCGTAAGTTCCAGTAGAATCAGTATATCCGTTAGCTTCTAGTGCCTCAATGTCATCTCCGCACTGTTCACCCAATTCCACAATGCCATTCAATCCATCGTAGTGGCATTCGTGACATTTGTTTTTACCACAAGAGAGTAGTGCTGAAGTTGCAATTATTGCAATGAAGAAATAGAAATGTGGGTTGTTTTTCATTGTTATTTTGAATTAATGTCGAATTGAAGTGTGAGAAAATATCCTCTTCCCATCATAGGAATCCCCATGTTTTTTAACCGTGACAAGTGATCAATGTACATTTGGTTGGTTATGTTTTTAACTCCAAAATTGAGTGTCATTAATTGGTTCTTTTCGAAGGCGAACTCAATGGAAGCATCAATAGTGTAGTAGGCGGGTGATGCCGTTTCGAAACGAGCAACATGTGTTTGCTTTCCACACCAATTGAATTCAGCGGTAAATTGATTCAGACGGAAGTTGCGTTTTGATTGAAAAGCGTATTGTATCACTTCTGTCAATCGGGGTTGGGGAAGCAGCGCAACTTCTTGTGAACCGTGAGGTAGAACAATTGAAAAATTCGATTCAGTATGCAAGCCATGTGAAAAATGCGGGTGATGATGCAACGCAATATCAATTCCGTAAAATTTTACTATTTGCGTTTGCTCATAGGTGTAAACAGGTAATCCCGATATGAGTGAGTCATTCGGATTCAAGAAAATGTAATTGCGATAGGAATTTAAAAACGGATTAATCATGAGCCCTGTATGCTCACCATTGAACTTGACAGAAAGGTCAATTTGATTGGCATATTCAGGTTTCAAATTCAAGTCACCAATCTCAAATCGCAAGGCACCATGATGAATTCCATTGGATAACAATTCAGCATAATTGGGAGCTCGGTACCCGCTAGAGGTTGACACACGAAATTGGTGTTTTCCAAAATTATAAAGTGCATTCAAGGCATAATTACTCGCCTTAAAGGCCCTTTGATATTCAGAGGAAATGAAGTTCATATCGGAAGTTTTTAATTCGCGCATGTCTGCACGAGCTCCCAATTGAAGAAACCAATTCTGAAAATTCCAATCAATCAAACTGTAGATGCCTAAATCTAGAATATGACCATTTGGAGTCAAAAATTCAGTCGCATTCTCACTGTAAGTATTGGATTGATACATGCTTTGAATACCTGATACAATTCGTGTTTTCTCATTCATTTTAAACAGCCACTTGGCTTGCATCAATGAATTTGTGAGCTGCAGATCTATACCGGGAATGGTCCATTTTTCCTCAAATTCACTCAAATTATTTTTCGAATATCCGAGAAGAATTTGAAATTCATTTCGTTCGAAATACCAACGGTTATCGTTCAATAGAAATAGATTCTGCTGAATTTGCACAGGTATGGTATAGCTTCTTTCCCGAGTGTTGACTTGAAAAAGTAATGGGTTTAAAAGGGTGTCGTGTGAATGCCCGGGTAAACCAACTCTAAAATTGGAGTAAGCTAATTTCATTTGATGCGTACCGAATTTAGAATTATAAGCGAGGCCTCCATTCACACCGAATTCAGCAAATCGTGAATTTTCGAGGAACTTGCCATTTGGAAGCTGATAATCGGCATGATTCCCATATCGTGCCCCGCAGTGCCATTGTGTTTTGCTTTTGGTTTGCCTATAAAAAAATTGATTCACAATTCCATTGGTATTGGTATTGAATTGCGATTTAGCTCTGATGCGAAAGCTGTTTTTACTTGGTTGATCTTCATCTTTGAAATAGATAACACCACCCAAAGCGTCTGATCCATAAATGAGACTTGAAGGACCTTTAATCACCTCAATACTGCCAAGGCCCAATTCTGAAAGTCCAAGTCCATGATCGCCTCCCCATTGTTGCCCCTCTATTCTTAATCCATTCCACACGCTAACAATCCGGTTTCCTTGCATGCCGCGTATGACAGGCTTGAAAATACCTGGTCCAAAAGTGGCCGCATATACACCTGGCATTTTAGAAATGGCATCTCCAAGATTCAATGTGGGGGTCGATTGAAGATCATTCAACGATTTAGATTCAATCTGAATGGGATTTGTTAACTGATTTTTTGAAGTGATTCCTGATACCCGAATCTGATTCAGATACAAGTGGGGTACTGAGTCTGTTTGAGCGTGTATCCAGTGAGATGGTATGATAAAAAAGATTAAAATAAGGAGTGAAAAACGAATCATGAAAATGTTATTTTTGCAACTGAATTGCAAATGTAAACATCAATTTCATTAATGCAACTAAATTGCAATTAAAAAAAGAGTATGAGAAATACCCGAGCAAAACAAATGGTTATTGAAACCCTCGCTGAAAGTTCAGCGGCATGCACGCATGCCTTTGTTTATGAACAATTAAAGAAAGAATGTGATCGGGCTACTGTCTATCGAGTATTAGAAAGATTAACAGAGGAAGGGGTGTTGCACAGAGTTGTGAATGTTGACGGGGTCATCAATTATGCACTTTGCCATACATGTGTCAATCACACCAAGCATACACACAATCATGTGCATTTCAGTTGTGAATCGTGCGAGGAAGTTACGTGTATTGAACAAATAGAACCTCATATTCAATTGCCTAAAAAATACCGCATTCATGAAGTAAATTTGACCGTTTCTGGTCTTTGCCCAAACTGCAATTAAGATTTCTTTTGTGCACGATAGTCATCATGCATGCCTTTCCCTTCAAAAATATGCGGCATGAATTTAAGAATTCGTTCTGTGCGCGTCTTCGATTGTTTTGCTTGCGCGAAATGCAGGAGATATCCGTTTCGTCTTCCGGGGGTGAGTTTCTCGAAAGCTTCTTTGAAGGCAGGTTCTGCTTTGAAAATTTGTACTAACTCTTCAGGAATATCATATTCCTCTGTTTTCTTAAATGCAACTTTAGCGCCAGTCTTTTCCAATTCAATAGCATCGAATAGCAACATTTTAAGCTCGGCTTCATGTTCTTGAATTTGCGCTACTGATGTAAAGCGTGTTTGTCTGCTTCCTTGAGAATTTTCTGTAGGTTGAACCAGAAGTTCACTTTTCCCATCAAGCAAACTTCCTTTAAAAAAAGACAGTCCACACGTCTCTTTGAAAGCGTGCAATATGGCAATGTTTTTATTTTGATATGTATACGTAGGGACTCCCCATTTCACATGTTCTTCTAAACCATTTGAGAGTGCTATTTTTCGTAAAACGGCCAATTCATTTTTCCAAATTAACATGCGGCATGCTGGAGTTCCCTCATGCTCACAGCGGCCACATCCCTCATTCAATATAGCTTCAATTGTTTTTTTCTTCATGATGTTTCGGCAAGCTTGTCAATGAAATAATTGTTGTCGTTTTCGCGTTCCTTTTGTAAACCAATTAACAAATATATTATGAAGCCAAATTTTTTTCGGGCAACTGCTATCCCTTGCTTTTTATTCCTGCTGAACACAACTCTTCAAGCTCAGTCAGTTTTGGAAATGCCGACTCATTCGAATGATACAATCATCTCATTGAATAAAAGTGACTTTGAGTTGGTTAATGAGTTTTTAAAAATGAATTCAATTTCAAAATCGAAATATGGAAGTTCATCTGATCAAATTGTTTCTTTGGAAATGCAAAGAGACATATTAATCAATCAAATAGACATGTTGAAATCAGAAATACAAATCTTAGAAGATAAAAATGACCAGCTCATCACCGATAAAATTGGAATGGAAATGATGTTTGAAACTGCACATGGCTTACACTTGTATGAAGAGAATGTGAAAAGATTATGGAAAATGACTTCTATTTGTGGAATACCAATATCATTTGGAGTAGGATTCTTGATCAATCGAAACAAAAATTGAAGAAGAGATCATCGATTTTCAAAAAAGGTTTTTATACAGTCTGAAATTGATTTTATTTAACTATATTTGCCATTGTTATGCATTCAGTGACAAATCCAGAAAACAAATCACCAGAACAACTTGAACTGGAGCTTGCAGAAATGAAAGCTCAGAAGGAAAAGTTGGAGCGCGAGCTAATTGCCCGTGAAGAACTGATGCAGTCTATGTTTTCTTTATTGGCTGAAAAGAAAAAATAGTTTTTCCGTTTCAATTTTTTGTTGCATCTTCCGAAAACCAATTCGGAACCATGAGAAAAATAATTTTACTATCAATTGCGTTAGTTTCAATTTCTGTCTCTGCGCAAAATTCAATCGAACACAGTGCCAACCCGCTCGAAATCCGATTGTATGAATCAAAGGCAAGTTTCCATAAAGAAAAACAAATGGAATATTCCAGCACAATAGCTTGGAAGTCTTTTGCAAACAATCACGAACGGTGGTCTGCTGTTTTTTCGGAATACACAGGCATGCCTGTTAAAGCATTCGGAAAACCTTTCCAATTTGTAGGTGAATCAAATGTTGAAACGGCAACTGCATTTATGCAAAACTTGAAAAATCAATTTGCAAACGCAAATGTGACCTTGTCGTTCAGAAAAGAAACAACAACCAGCAAATACACCCAATTCAATTTCGATCAATATTATAACGGTCATCGTGTATTATTTTCAAAAGTGAATGTGAAGTTTGTAGAGTCAAAGATTGCTCAATTCGCATTCGGAGTATATCCCAACATTGAATTAGGCGAGTTGAATGCAATTGCTTCCTCACAAGCTTTGGCCAGTGCTACCATTGGAACCTCGATGCCCGTTCTATCAAGTGAAGTGAATGATTCTGAAATCTTCATTTTGCCTGTGCCTTCGGCAAACGGAATGGCTTATCACTACGTCTATGAGGTGAAATTTCGCACAACTTCGAACCAAAACATTCCAGAAAATTATTTGTGTTATGTAGATGCAGCAAATGGCGAGTTATTATTTAGAAAAAACATGGTTTCTCACGCCGGTGGTGGTCCGGTAAAACCGCATCAAGATGAAGAATTGGTTGCAGATGTGCAAGTGAATGGCAATGTTTATCTTGATAATCCATATGGTACTGTTGTTACTTCAGGCCTTTCTAATATTTATATCACTCAGGGAGGTACAGATTATCAAACCAATTTAACCGGTGGAGGAACAATCAATGCCAATCCTGGAGCAGCTGTGGTGCGATTGGAAGGCCCGTGGTCTTCAGTCAATACCAATGGAGTTACGCCTCAAAAAAATGTAACATTGAATGGCGGTTTGAATACCATTGACATGACAACCAATGCGACCATTCAAGAGCTTTCAGCATATTTAAGTGTTAATCGTATACATGATCATTGCAAATTTTGGATGCCATCTTTCAATGGGATGGATTTCCAACTTCCCACTAACATAGATTTAACTACAGGAGATTGCAATGCTTTTTATGATGGAAGCAGCATTAATTTTTATGCAATAGGTAATGGATGCAATGCCACAAGTTTAATTGCTGATGTTGTTTTTCACGAGTATGGTCATGGAATTAATGACAATTATTATCAAAGCCAAGGCGGTTTCTTCATTAATGGTGCAATAGGGGAGGGATATGCAGATTATTGGGCCATTTCTTTAGGTGACAATCCTGTTATTGGCGTAGGCTTTTACACAGACAATCAAGACGGAATACGCAGATATGATACCGAGCGTAAAGTATATCCACAAGATCTCGTTGGAGAAGTACATGCCGACGGTGAAATTATTATGGGAGCATGGTATGACACGCATTTACTCATGGGAGCCGATTGGAATACCACCATGCCATTGTTTATTGAGGCATACGCAGGTCTGCAAGCAGAAACCGCCGACGGAAACGAAGGGGAAGCATTCACGGATATTTTATTGGATGTCTTATTAGCAGATGACAATGATGGCGATATAACGAATGGAACACCTAACGGAAATGCCATTGTACAAGGATTTTATTTGCATGGTATAACACTGATTTCGCCCGCAGTGTTAAATCACACCGATGAACTTTTCGGACCCGCATTACAAACTTTTGAATTGACTGCAGATTTGGATTTATTCTTCCCTTACACGCAATATTTAGAGGCTGTGAATTGTCATTATCAATTCAATAACGGAACTTGGCAAATGACTCCAATGAATTTAGCAAGCGTTAGTTATGTTGCAAGTTTTCCAGCTCAACCTGTAGGAACAATCCTAAAATATTACTTCACTGCAACTGATAGTAATGGATCCATTGGGTCTGTATTACCTACTGCCGCTCATTTGCAAAATTTTGCAGCCATTCCTTTCATTCGCTTAATTGGTGTTGATGAGGTGGGCAGACATGATTGTGACAACAACGAAGATTGGGGTACGTGGTCTTTGGGAATAGCAGGTGATAATGCAACTACTGGGATTTGGGATTTGGAAATTCCAATTGAATCTGTAACGGTTGATGTGTCTCCCGGTACTATTGTTCAAACAGGAACTCAAGTTACTCCTGGTGGAGAATATTGTTTCTTTACAGCGAATGATCCCACACAGGGCGGAATTGGAGTTGCCGACGTTGATGGTGGAAGAACTACTTTGCAATCCACAACCATCGATTTATCGAGCTACGCAAACCCAATTGTTTCTTATTACAGATGGTATACCAATAGTCCCCCCGGTGGAGCTAATCCGGGCGCAGATTACTGGCAGGTGAGAATGAGTAATAACAACGGTGCAACTTGGACCTATGTTGAAAATACATTAACGAGTGATATGCGTTGGAGACGAAATGCTTTCCATATAAGTGACTACATGACCGCAACCAATCAAATGAAATTTCAATTCATTGCGAGTGATTCTTTGCGTCCAAATGTGAATTTAAATGGTGGTTCTCTCATAGAGGCTGCGTTAGATGATTTTATAGTTTATGATGATGCCATAATTGACGTAGATGAAGTTTCTGCAGATGTGGAAATCTTATCTGTATTTCCGAATCCGACAACTTCAAACATCAACGTTCAATTTGCCTTAAATACGCCATCGCATATTGAATTTATTGTAACAGATGCAACGGGAAGAACCATTTATTCCATCCCTGCATCTTCCTACGGTACCCAATTGAATCATGTTATTGTTCCGGTAGAGAAATGGGCAAAAGGAACCTATCAAGTTCTTTTGAGATCCAATAAGAAAATATTAGATTCCATCCCATTTATAAAGGAATAATGAAAATTAAGATTTTTCTCCTTTCAATCGCAGCTTTATGCAGCGATTGTCTTTTGGCTCAGCAAGATCCCATTCTGAATTGGATAGGGCGCTATGAGGGTACTATGGATATCATGTCAAAGAGGGCAAAGGAAGACGCCAGTATTGATTTGAAGCAACGACTTCCAGTTGAATTACTCATTGCTAAAACACCAGATTCAAATACATTGATTTGGCGAATGAGTTATTTCGGTGAAAATGGGCGAATGGATAAAGAATATAGACTCATACTTCCGCATGATACATTAACGAAATATCTTATAGACGAGCAAGACGGTATACTTATCGATTTGTATTTTTTCAATAACTGTTTAACTTCTTGTTTTCAGGTGGAAGGCCTAACCATTTGTGATCAATACAGGAAAACAGAAAATGGAATTTTTATGGAGTTGTACGGTGGTTCAATAGCCCAACAAACTGGAGTTTCAAGTCTCCAAATCGAGTTTGTTCAAAGTGTGCAATTGAATCGTATGAAGGATTAACTACGCTTTTAATTTCTTTACGAACACTGCCGGATTTCCTGCCCAAATTTCATTTTCAGGAATGGATACGCGTACAACACTTCCAGCGCCCACAACACTGTTTTTTCCAATAGTAACCCCTTTCATAATAATGGAATGAGCACCAATAAATGCGTTCGATTCAATGCGAATGGGTTTGTTTTTATAATTGGAATTTGGATTTATTTTGCGTTGATCTGAGTTGATGGGGTGGAAGTCCGTATCCCAAATGCAACACCCTCCGCCAATCATCACTCCGTTTTCTATTATGATTTCCTCTCTGCAACAGATGGTGGAATTGCTCATGGCAACTTGGTCTCCTATTTCTAACTTTCCATTTGGTCCAACCATTATACTTGAAGCAGTGGCCCCCCCAATGATATTTGCAAAGCGATTCGAATTCACCACAATTCCTTTTCCCAACTTTATTTTCCCTTGATTCCGAATGAAAAGGAATCCGTATGATTTTATGCAAAACGGACGAACTCCATTAAGCAACCACCAAAAGGTATTCAAAGGCAAATAGAAAATGTAGAGTATGGTTTTCATTTGTGTTGATTCAAATACCAGTGAATTAACCGTTGAATGCCCTCATTTAAATGAACAGTGTGCTGAAAACCGAGTGATTTCAATTTAGAGATGTCTGTAAGTTTTCTTGGAGTGCCGTCTGGTTTATTTGAATTGAAAACAATTTCTCCTTCAAAACCTACTTCAGATGCAATGAGTTTGGCTAAATCAGAAATGGAAATTTCCTCTCCGGTGCCAATGTTTATGTGTGTATTACGAACTTCATTACCCTCAATAAGATCTGAAAACGTTACCTTTTCCATGACATGCACACATGCTGCGGCCATGTCATCAGACCACATAAATTCACGCAAAGGATTACCCGTTCCCCAAATTTCTACAGCATGCGCATGCACGCCGAATTGGTTTAAATAAGATAAAGCTTCAACTTCATTTCCACATTTCAAATCGTTCAAAATAAAATTCCAATTTTCGTCTTGCAAGGCCTTGGCAAGAATCATTTTTCGGATCAAGGCAGGTAGTACATGTGATTTTTCTAAATCGAAATTATCACCATAGCCGTATAAATTGGTAGGCATGACCGACATAAAATTGGTGCCGTATTGCAGGTTATAGCTTTCGCATAATTTGATGCCGGCAATTTTAGCAATGGCGTATGGTTCATTCGAATATTCAAGTGGGCCTGTGAGAAGTTCAGATTCTGAAATGGGTTGATTCGCCATTTTTGGATAAATACAGGTACTTCCTAAAAAAAGTAATTTCGTAACTCCATGCTCATAAGAAGCATGAATGACATTGTTCTGAATGGTTAAGTTTTCATAGAGAAAATCTGCTCTGTAGGTGTTATTGGCCACAATTCCTCCCACTTTAGCCGCTGCCAGAAATACGTATTCCGGTTTTTCCGAAGCAAAAAACGCGTTTACTGCTTCAGCGTTCAGCAAATCCAATTCCGATCTGCTGCGTGTAATAAGATTCGAGTATCCTTTCGCTTCGAGGTTTCTGAGTATGGCACTTCCAACTAAACCCCGATGTCCGGCAATGAATATTTTAGAATTGAATTGCATTACTCAAAGCTGTTGAAAATCTGATGACCGTGTTCTGAAAGCAGTTTTTCCTTTTTCATCAACTGTAAGTCGGCTTGCATCATCTCTTTCACTAATTCAGGTAAAGAGGTTTTTGCAACCCATCCCAATTGCTCTTTGGCTTTCGTTGGGTCACCAATGAGTAAGTCTACTTCAGTTGGTCTGTAATATTTGGCATCTACTTGAACCACAATTTGTCCAACAGGTAACTTGTATTCACCGCTGCATGCTGCAATGCGTCCCAATTCATTTTCATTTTTACCTTCAAAGGTGAGAGAAATGCCGAGTTCGGCGAATGCCATTTCAACAAAACGTCGGACGGTAGTGGTTTTTCCGGTGGCAATGACCCAATCTTCGGCCTTTTCTTGCTGTAAAATTAACCACATGGCCTTTACATAATCTTTCGCATGTCCCCAATCGCGCTGTGCATCTAAGTTTCCTAAATACAACTTATCCTGTAATCCGAGCGCAATTTTTGCAGCTGCTCTCGTAATTTTTCGAGTGACAAAAGTTTCACCGCGCAGAGGTGATTCATGATTGAATAATATACCGTTACATGCAAAAAGGTTGTATGCTTCTCGGTAATTGACAGTGGACCAGAAAGCATACAGCTTGGCCACAGCATATGGGGAGCGCGGGTAGAAGGGCGTTGTTTCCGATTGCGGAACGGCTTGTACCTTTCCATACAATTCAGAGGTTGAAGCTTGATATATTCTTGTTTTCGATTGCAAGCCCAACAATCGAACAGCTTCAAGAATGCGAAGAGTTCCAAGTCCGTCTGCATTGCCCGTATATTCAGGAGTTTCAAAAGAAACATGAACATGACTCATAGCAGCGAGATTGTAAATTTCGTCGGGCTGAATTTCTTGAATAAGGCGAATTAAATTCGAACTGTCTGTTAAGTCGCCGTAGTGTAGAATAAAATTTCTATTTGAAACGTGCGGGTCTTGGTATAAGTGGTCTATGCGCTCGGTATTGAATAAAGAAGATCTTCTTTTCATACCGTGCACAATGTAATTTTTGCTTAGAAGTAATTCACTCAGATAAGCACCATCTTGACCATTAACCCCTGTAATGAGTGCAATTTTTTGATACGTCATAGCTTAATTTAAAGCGTGATCTGCAAATAATTTAAACTCGGGCACATGTGCAGCGAAAGTAGACTGCTCGCCTCGGATTTGCATGCTGTAATATCCTATCATGGTTCCAAAAGGTGACATGAGGTCGCATGCTGAAGTGTAAGAAAATGACGAACCCGGCTCTATGATAGGTTGTTCACCAATGACTCCAGGACCTTCAATCTCTCTGCTTACACCTGCAGCATCGGCTACAAACCAATGCCTGCGCAACAATTGAACAGGGAACTCATTTTGGTTTTCAATGGTTACCATATAGGAAAAGATGAAGTTGTTATTTGAAATGGAACTCAAAGCTTTTTCAAACTTTGCTTGAACCATTACTTTAACTCCTGATGTAACTGCAACAACCATGTAGCGAATATAGTTAATAAACGCAACGAATTGTTAATAACCCTAAAAATTATTGCTGGGTGAACTGTTTTGCAAATCGTTTTCTATCGTTTTCGTTCAGATAAACCTTACGTAAACGAATAGATTTCGGAGTGACTTCTACATATTCATCAGGACCAATGTACTCAAGAGCTTCTTCCAATGTGAATTTAATTGGTGGAGCCATAACCGTTTTTGCGTCTGACCCAGAGGCGCGCATATTCGTTAACTGCTTGGTTTTTGTGACATTCACAACAAGATCATTGTCTCTTGAGTGTTCACCAATTACTTGACCTTCGTATACTTCTTCCATGGCTTCTACAAAGAATTTCCCTCTGTCTTGAAGATTTGAAATACTGTAGGCAATGGCGTTTCCGGTTTCCATGCAAATGAGTGAACCGTTCAAACGACCTGGAATCTCATCGCGCATGGCTTGATATTCTTTGAATCGGTGGGTCATGATAGCCTCACCTTGTGTAGCAGTTAATAAATAACTACGAAGTCCGATGATACCACGTGAAGGAATTTCAAATTCAATGACGGTACGATCATCTTTCGGCTCCATGTTTTTCATTTCACCTTTACGCTTCGAAACAGCCTCAATAGCTGTACCTGCCATATCTGAAGGAAGATCTATGGTCAACTCTTCAATGGGTTCAGACTTCACACCATCAATGGTCTTCAAAATAACGCGAGGCTGACCAATTTGTAATTCATATCCTTCACGTCGCATGGTTTCAATCAATACAGACAAGTGCAATACACCACGACCAAATACATTGAAGCGGTCTGCTTTGTCTGTCTCTTGAACACGCAAAGCGAGGTTTTTCTCTAATTCTTTTTCTAAACGATCTTTAATGTGACGGCTTGTTACGAATTTACCCTCTTTACCGAAGAAAGGTGAGTCGTTGATAGTAAACAACATACTCATGGTTGGCTCGTCAACAGAAATGGTTGGAAGTGGCTCAGGATTTTCATAATCGGTGAAGGTGTCTCCGATTTCGAAATTTTCCATTCCATTAATAGCGCAAATGTCACCAGAGACTACAGATTCAACTTTTCTCTTACCAAGTCCTTCGAAGACATATAGCTCTTTGATTTTTCCTTTCACCATGGAGCCATCACGTTTCGCAAGGGTCACATTCATGCCGGCTTTCAATTCGCCGCGGTGTAATTTTCCAATGGCCATACGTCCGGTGTACGTTGAATAGTCCAATGATGTAACCAACATCTGAGGAGTACCTTCACGTTTAACGGGTGCGGGTATGTGTTCAATAACCAGGTCTAGAAGTGGTTCAATGGTTTCAGTTTTCACTTTCCAATCC
>JBJTWB010000031.1:0-3820 GCA_046081505.1 Bacteroidota bacterium
GCACTTCGATTCCTTGTTTGTCAATGTAGCCGTAATGGGTAGGGTAGTCTCCGAAAATTTCTACGCGAGCCACTCCGTCTAGAAATGGTTCAATCTCTTCGTACTTCATGGGAACAATGACTTTCCCCGTTGTATCTATAACACCATATTTATCATTCGTTCTAAACTTCGCCAATCCGTCGCGAAAATCATACACTCTATACACGTTGTTACTCGGGCTAAAGACTCTTTTTTTTGAATCATAGGTACCCTCAATTTGAGATTGCGAATGAGCGGTGTTACAGAAGAGCAATAAAAGTAAAAGGCACGAAAGAGAAAATTTCATGTTGCGAATTAACGCAAAAAAGAAATCTCTCCGTTCAAATTATGGCTCAATGAGTAACCGCTGTTCATATGCTCGGTCGTTCAATTTCAATTGAAGCAGATACATTCCTGGCGACTGAAATAATTTCCAGTTATTTTCTATGGCGTGCTTGCCCGGTGCAAATTTCCCGAGTTTATCTGAAGCTACGCATTTACCCTCCATGTTGAAAGCATTTAATCTTGCCTCGCAAGCAAGCTCTGTTGTAAATTCTATTTTGAATTTACCGTTGCTGGGATTGAGATAAATTCGAAAAACATTTTCGTCCTTTATTGCAACTTCGTGGGTATTCGATGCGCTTGACTTAATTAACCAAATCTCATAAATTTTATTATTCGGTTGACTCTGTGAACCATCATTGATCCAAAATATATTTTGAGCTATTGACTCAATACCACCAATGAAATATCCCAAAGAAGCGCTATCATTCGACCACACCACGTTGTCTAAATCAACAACACCATGATCAAATTTGGGCAAATTGTCATGCAAAACCACCTCTGCGCCAGATCCTAAGAAACCGGGCATTGAATTCAAATTCACTTCTTCAATCCATTCGTTCGCAGCAGTTCTTGTTACGCATGAAATTGATTTTGTAAACGGAACGTCTGTATTCTGAGTCAGTAGTAATTCATCATTAAAATAATATTCTGCAATTCCACCCAGAAAAACATAATGCTGTTCATTCAAGCTTGTGCTGTACAGGCTTACGTTTCCGCAGTGGTATTGACTTAACAATTGGGAAAAATTAGCTATTTCGTTATAACCAGATGCATTGACCTCTATTGAATTTAACCACGGCAAATCGGCAATTGGTTGAAACACACCTGAAAACATGACTACTGTTTTTTCTCCATTCGAATTGAATCCAGATATGCAATTCAGATCTCGTCTATGCAGCAAGTTGGAATTAATCCATTCATTCGAATTGAACGAAATACTCCATGTTCCTTTGTTATTCAACGCATTAAACCGAATTATTTTCTCATGATATGTTTGAGTAAAGCTTGGACCATTCATGGGATTATATCGACCATTGAATCGGTGTCCACCCATTAAATAAAAAGTATCATTAATCAATTTTAGCGCACCACCTGTAACAGCAAATCGGTCGTCGGAAATGGAATAGAAAGCATTTTCAACAGAAAGATTCATTTCCAAATTATTCGAGAGCAGCTCAAGGTCAACAATGGTCAACTGGCCATAGGTTACATGATCTGCATTAGACGAACTATAACCATACCCGCCAACAACAAATAAATATTGATCTTTCTGCACAAATTGCATATTGGTTGAACTCAACTGTTCTTGAATGGAAACGGGCAATGTGGCTAATGAAAACGGAGCCGAGCTCAAGCTTGGAAGTGAAATAGAAAGGCCAGAAACATTCATACCATTTGCTGCAAAAGAAGCAAACGGCTGACGCTGATGCAGTCCGTCTTTCCTTCCACCAAATAGAAAAATTTGATTATTCCACTCGCCTACAGCAAAAGATTGAAGTTTTATATTTTCAGATACGGCAACTTCATTCAGGTGCACGTGATATGGGAATTCTTGAGTTGAGGCCATTCCACTCAATAGAAAAAATAAGCACGAGAGAAAAAAAGAACTGGAGGGGAATGAAGATTTACACATGGAACTTAATGTTGAATTTCGGACCGAAAATAATTCTTGAATCGTTTTTATCTCGTGACTTTGCTCACCTTACAGTTGAGCACCAATTAATTTCCCAATTCCAAAGGTGATGGCCGCTGCTGCCAAGCCAAATACCACTTGTCTGAAACCGCTGTACCAAACTTTTTTCCCAGTGAACAAGGTTATTGCCGCTCCAATACCAAATAACCCCAACGCACTTGCACATGCGCTTAGAGCAATTGCTAAAAAGCCCGACGTGAAGAAAAAGGGAATTACTGGAATAATGGCTCCCGTTAAAAATAGAAAGAATGAAGAATAAGCAGCTTCCATTGCTGACCCTTTCATTTCTTCTTCATTGATCCCTAATTCCTCTTGAACCAAAAGATCCAAAGCCTGCTCTTTATTTTCCATAATTTGCGCAGCCATGGATCTTGCTTGTTCTTCAGGAATTCCTTTAGCCATGTATATGAGCGCAATTTCTTGCTCCTCCCCTTCAGGATTAATTTCCAACTCCTCTGCCTCTAAGGCTATTTGATTCTCTGATAATTCTTGAGAAGATTTCACACTAATCCATTCACCCAGAGCCATGGACAGAGCACCTGCAAGCATTCCTGCTAATCCAGTGAGCAGCACTGGACCACTACCAGCACTTGCTCCTGCTACTCCCATAACTAAACTGAAGTTTGAAACCAATCCGTCATTTCCTCCCAATACAGCAGCCCGAATGGCATTTCCCCCTACGTTCCGATGTCTTTTTTCAAAACGAGCCAAAGAAGAACCTGCAATTTTTTTGTTGGCATGCAACAAATTCCGGAGAATTGAAACATGCGCCGTGTCTGAGATTGAATTTTTTAATTGTTGTTCTTTCCTAGCCCGAAGCACTCCAGCAGAGAGACCTTTCTCCGTATCGAGCAGTACACCAAGAACGTAATCGTATCCGAAGATTTTACCAATCTTTTTTAAAGTCTTTGCTCGCCCTGAAGGTTTTGGTAAATCTGATTGTTCGAGACCTTTGCTTTTAAGGAAAGCTAAGGCATGCCCCATTTCTATTTCGCTCATTTCGCGAAATACCTTTGCTACATTTTCGTCTTCTTCATGCTCTGCCAATAGCGCATATAGAAAAGATGCGTCGACCTCTATTTGTATGTTTGACAAATCGTGTGACATTACAAGCTCCAGTATTTCAATTTAGAAAACTTGTTACGATACAAACCCTTTAAATCCATAAATACCCCTTCACCATTCGCTAACAAATCTTGGAAATAAGTTTCGTCCAATCCAATAAAATTGGTGTGTGCAACTGCTAAGATAATGGCGTCATACGCACCCGATTTGGGTTTTTCAACCAGATTAAAACCATACTCGTGGTTTAATTCTTGAGCATCGGCATGCGGATCCATAACATCTACGTGAACGCTAAAACTTTCCAGTTCACGAATAATATCTACCACTTTCGAGTTGCGTATGTCAGACACATTCTCCTTAAAAGTGGCTCCTAATACCAGCACCTTCGCTTCCAAGGCATTCTTTCCTTGCTCTAAAATTTTCTTTACTGTTTGCTTTCCCACATAGAAGCCCATACTGTCATTCACATATCTTGCACTGCTAATTACCTTCGAAAAGTAACCTACTTTCTTTGCCTTATAGACGAGGTAGTACGGATCTACGCCAATGCAATGACCACCAACCAAACCGGGAGTGAATTTTAAAAAATTCCATTTCGTTCCGGCGGCTTCCAATACATCATATGTATTGATTCCCAAACGAGAGAATATAATGGACAATTCATTCATGAGTGCGATGTTGACATCGCGTTGGGTGTTC
>JBJTWB010000032.1:0-4835 GCA_046081505.1 Bacteroidota bacterium
CGGGCACAGCGAAATATGAAGGTTTAGAAGAGGTTCTTTCAACACAGGGTGCGTATGTGCATTTGTATGGAAAAGAAGAAACGAAGCCCTTCAGGAAGATGGGTCACATTACCATTTGCCTTCCTGATCTGGAGAAAGCTAAACAGCTTGCTCGAAAGTTCTTGTCCACAGTTAAAGTCAAGGCTTAGGATGCATATCCCCTAAATGTGAATCGCGCGTTTCGCAGTTGCATCGAGCGCTGCTTCGCGGAAACTTTCAGTAAACGTAGGATGCGCATGCGAAATTCGCGCTATGTCTTCAGCACTTGCCCTGAACTCCATAGCCACAACAGCCTCTGCTATCATATCTGCCGCACGTGGACCTATCATATGAACCCCCAAGATCTCATCTGTCTGCTGATCTGCAAGAACCTTAATTACCCCTTCAGTATCCATACTTGCCCTTGCTCTTCCACTTGCCTTGAATGGAAAAGACCCCACTTTATACGCCTTTCCGTCAGCCTTCAACTGTTCTTCCGTAAACCCTACACTAGCCACCTCTGGCCAAGTATATACCACTCCGGGTATTAAATTGTAATTGATGTGAGGCTTCTGTCCTGCGATCAACTCAGCCACATATGTACCCTCCTCTTCTGCCTTGTGAGCCAACATAGCCCCTTTCACCACATCGCCAATGGCATAAATATTTGCGGCTGTGGTTTGCAAGTGACCATTGGTAAGTACCCGTCCGCGCTCATCAACTTGAACACCCGCCGTTTCCAAACCTAAATTCTCTGTGTACGGCTTCCTTCCCACAGACACCAAACAATAATCGCCTTCCAAAACCACCTCCTCACCTTTCGCATTGTCTGCCTTTACCACCACTCCCTTTCCTTTGGAAGTCACTTCCTTAACCTTGTGCGACAAGTAAAATTCAAAGCCAATGTTTGACAACGATTTCTGTAATTCTTTCCCCATGGTTTTATCCATGGTGGGTATTATGCCGTCCATGTATTCAACCACACTCACCTTCGAACCCAAACGAGCATATACACTTCCCAATTCCAAACCAAGAACTCCACCGCCAATAACCACCAAATGCTTGGGCACTTCAGTCATGTGCAATGCCTCAGTACTTGTAATGACGCGTTTTTTATCAATGGTTATGAAAGGCAACGAAGCCGGTTTAGACCCCGTGGCGATGATGAAATTTTTCGATGCAATTGCAGTATCTCCCTGCTCACTTGCCACATGCAATGTAGTATTCGATGTGAAGGTGCCGTGTCCGTGAATAACCGTAATTTTATTCTTTTTCATCAAGTACTCAATGCCCTTGGTGGTTTGATCCACTACCTCATTTTTACGCTTAATCATTTGTCCTAAGTTCACCTTCGGTTTGGAACCCAATTCAATTCCATGCTGGTCAAAGGTGTGAACGGCCTGATGGTAATGCTCACTTGAATCTAAAAGCGCTTTAGATGGAATACAGCCCACATTCAAGCACGTGCCTCCCAATGTCTTGTATCGCTCCACCAACGCCGTTTTCATACCCAATTGTGCACAACGTATTGCAGCTACATATCCCCCAGGACCAGCTCCAACTACTACCACATCAAAATTTTCCATAGTTCTTTATTTAAAATACTGATTCAATCCGGTTACTTGACGAACCGCCTCATGCAATTGTGCAATTGGAATTCGTTCTTGTTTCATGCTATCTCTATGACGAATGGTCACGCAATTGTCTTCCAAAGACGCATTGTCAATGGTCACACACAACGGTGTTCCAATGGCATCTTGCCTGCGATAACGCCTGCCAATGGCATCTTTATCATCATACTGCAAATTAAAATCTAACTTTAACAAATCCACAACTTCCTTCGCTTTTTCAGGAAGCCCATCTTTTTTCACCAACGGCAATACCGCCACTTTCACAGGAGCCAATCCAGCAGGTATACGCAGCACCGTGCGCTCACTTCCGTCTTCCAACTTCTCTTCAACAAAAGAGGAAGAGAGAACTGCTAAAAACATGCGGTCTAATCCTACCGATGTCTCAACCACATAAGGCACATAGCTTTCATTGGTTTCCGGATCGAAGAATCGCAATTTCTTCCCACTAAACTCCTCGTGTTTTTTCAAATCGAAATCGGTACGTGAGTGAATGCCTTCAAGTTCTTTAAAGCCCATTGGGAAATCAAACTCAATATCGCAGGCTGCATTGGCGTAGTGAGCCAATTTAATGTGATCATGGAATTTGTAATTCTCATTTCCCAAGCCCAACGCTTTGTGCCATTGTATGCGCGCATCTTTCCAGTAGTTGTACCATTCCATTTCTGTTCCTGGTTTCACAAAATACTGCATTTCCATTTGTTCAAATTCACGCATGCGGAAGATGAATTGACGTGCAATAATTTCATTTCGGAACGCCTTCCCAATTTGCGCAATTCCAAATGGAAGTTTCATTCTTCCTGTCTTCTGTACGTTCAAGAAATTCACGAAAATTCCTTGTGCTGTTTCCGGACGTAAATAAATAATTCCAGCGTCACCACTCACTGCACCCAGCTCTGTTTTAAACATCAAGTTGAACTGCCTTACATCTGTCCAATTGCGCGAGCCTGTCTCTGGATCAGCAATTTCACAGTCTTCAATCAACTGCTTCAAAGCAACTAAGTCACTCGCCTCTAGCGCGGCTTTCATGCGCGCTTCAACGGCGTTAATTTTTTCTTGAGCGCGCAAGACATTCGGATTTGTTGCACGAAACTGCTCTTCGTTGAAGGCGTCTCCAAATTTGTTCTTCGCCTTCTCTATTTCTTTGGTAATCTTCGCTTCGCTCTTCGCCATGTATTCTTCCAACAACACATCGGCCCGATACCTTTTTTTGCTGTCTTTGTTATCTATGAGTGGATCATTGAACGCATCTACGTGTCCGCTCGCTTTCCAGGTGGTTGGATGCATGAAAATGGAAGCGTCTATGCCCACAATGTTCTGATGCATGCGCGTCATGGCGGTCCACCAATAGTTTTTGATGTTGTTTTTTAACTCTACCCCAAGCTGACCGTAGTCATATGCTGCAGAGAGTCCATCATAAATCTCAGAAGATGGAAATACAAATCCGTATTCCTTGGCGTGAGAAATTACCGCTTTCAGTTTATCATCGTGTGCTGCCATAACGGCGGCAAAGATACGGGGCTATTTTTAGATTCTTGCTAATAGCGCCTCGAAGATTTCTCTTCCGTCTGTATTTTCCAATTCAAAGTCAGAAGCCCGCTCTGGATGAGGCATCATTCCAAAAACATTTTTGGTTTTATTGGTAATTCCAGCAATGTTGTTCATGGATCCGTTCGGATTGAAATCCTCGCCAATGGTACCGTCTTCCGAGCAGTATCGGAATAAAACCTGGTCATTGTCTTCAATTTCTTTCATGGCATCAGCACCTGCGAAAAAATTTCCCTCACCATGCGCTATTGGAATCTTGTAGCTCTTTTCAAAATCTAAACCTGCGGTAAGTGGGTTCGAAGTTGAAGCCGCTTTGAGGTGTACGTTTTTACAAATGAATTTTCGCGATGTGTTGTGCAACAGTGCTCCAGGAAGCAATTTCGCTTCGGTAAGAATTTGAAATCCGTTGCAAATTCCCATCACATAACCACCCCTGTTGGCGTGTGCTACCACTTCTTCCATAATGGGGGAAAAACGAGCAATGGCTCCACTGCGCAGATAATCACCGTAACTGAATCCGCCTGGAACAAAAACAAAGTCGCAGTTTTTTAAATCGCGCTCTTTGTGCCAGAGCTTAACTACTTCCTGCCCCATGATATTCGACATGGTGTAGACCAAGTCTTCGTCGCAATTACTTCCGGGAAAAACAACAACTCCAAATTTCATAATTCCAATTTTTGCAAAGGTACATATTCTTAAAAGGATAGAACAGGAACAATTCCTGAAACTTCCAACATTTGCCAAAGGCTTACCAACAGGGTAATATAGAAGATAAATGGAGCAAACAAAGAGAGTCTGTAATTGGTGTACCAATAACTTAAACAGAAAATTACACCCAACGAAAACAATTCAATTCGAACCGTATCCATGAGCATGAATCCCCAAACCACTGCGCTTGTCGTGGCCAAAGACAAGAAGAAAATCATCCATCGTGAATTTCTATTCTTGTTTGAACTTCGATCGCCACTGAACGCCAAATTTTGCCATACAAATACATTAGAAAGAGCAAAAACCCCGTAGACACTGAGTTCACTTATGGAGTGAACTTCCCATGCTGTAATTGAATTCAAAGAAAATTTCACTTGGAATAAGTAAAATTCCAGATTATCCATGAACAAATATTGTAGACTCCATGTGTAAATAAACGGAAAACAAAACCCTGCAACAGCAAGTACATATTCACGCAAACTAAATGCACGTGTGAAGGTTACAGCAATCAATAAAAGTGGCAAAAGTGTTAGTAAGAAGGGTTGAAACAGGGCCGTCATTCCAAACCAAAATCCCGCACGGAAGTACTGATCTAAGGCACGTTTCTGACGAAAAACTTCCAACAATCGATTGCTCCCCGTTGTAAAAAAAAGTTGCGCAAGAAGTAGGGTAATACTGAAGCAAGAAAAATAAAACAGCGCGGAAACTATGGAATAAACAAGGGCTGGAACAAACGCAGGAGCCGTATGAAATTCATGTCTGTTGTACACCAAATTGAACCAAATGGCTCCACCTGTAATAAGAAGCCATGCCAATGCCGCATGGGCCAGCGGATAGTTCGACATTTCAAAATTGATGATGTCAAAAGGAAAAACAGTTTCAGCTGGAATACTGGAGAGCCCTGCAAGTGCTGGTACAAATAACAATACGTTC
>JBJTWB010000033.1:0-16688 GCA_046081505.1 Bacteroidota bacterium
GTTTCTCGGCCCAAGCCGGAGTGAATCCAAAAGTAGAGTTGATGATCTCAGAGCGCTTCGCTTGCGTAATGATCAGTCCTTTTTTTCCCGCACCAATATTGGCAGAGCGAATAGGAGTAGCTCCTGCTCCGAGTTCAACACGAAACGTGCGTTGAATTTCTTCTATTTTGGAAACAATGGCGTATCGTCCACACATGGTGCAAAGGTGTACTGGTTCGTTGTAATGAATTTACGAAGAAAATTGCATTGCAATTTGATTAAAAAAATCACAAGCCATCATGGGTTTTTCAATGTGTCCCATGTGTCCAGATTGAAACGCAATAACAGACTTTGCATGTGGAAGTTGTTCCCATTCTTTTTGCATTCGATCAAGTGGTAATACTTTATCATGGGTTCCCGCAAAATAGAAAAGGGGCAGTTGTGAAAGGTTAAGGAATTCAAATGAATCATCTCGTTGCCTCATGGCCTCTAGGCAGGCGATGGTTGTTTGAGTGGAAATATTTTGAATGAAATGCAATTGCTGATCAATTGCGGTTCTATGGTTGTTTGGTTTGTGAAAAAGTCCATCTATGAGGTTCGAAGCATACAGTGCTTTGTGTTCTTTAGCTGCTTCAATGGCGCGCAGTCGATCTTGTTTCTTTAGTGTTGTATCGGCGTTGGCTGTTGAATGAAATAGGACAATTCCGGCGGTAATTTCGGGAAACATTTTACCAAGTTCAAGCGCTACGTAACCGCCCATGCTATGTCCAATCCAAATTAATTTTTCATGGGGTTGAATTTCAATTTGGTTCAGAATATCTTTCGCAAATTCTTGAATAGTTGGTAATTCAATTATCCGATCATTGCCGTGTCCCGCAAGTTGCGGCTGCGAAGTTTTTTGATTCTGAAATTCAGAATGAATGATTTCATTCCACATCTCTTCGTTGCCAAGAAATCCATGAATGAATACGAAATGCACGCTCATGATTAAATGCTTTGCTGTGTCAATTGTTTGCGCATACTTGTTTTGCGAATGAAGACGTTTAAATCGAAGCCAACCAACAAGATAACCATGTTTACATTCATCCAAATGAGAATAATCATGAGCGTTCCCAGTGATCCGTAAAGCTTATCATATTGTGCAAAGTGATCAAGAAAGAGACTGAATCCGAATGAACTGAGAATAAACACGAGGGTGGTGAATATTGATCCCGTATTCCAAAATTTCCACTTCTTTCTCCAACGAACGCTGAACCCAGCGTTGTATAACAAACTAATGATGGTGTAGATGACTAAAACGGAAAAGAGCCATTGGAAAAACCGAAGCGAGTAAAAATTGATATTCGTTGAAATGTAACCCGATGTATACAAGTTTTGAATGGTCTCTTCGCCAATGGATTGAAAGGCGATGGATACAATGAGGAATAAACCAAGAACAAACATGAGTACGACAGAAACAATGCGAATGATAAACGGGTGTGGTGATTCTTCAATGTGTTGACTGGCATGAAAAGCTTGCATGATGGCATTTAAACTTGCTGAAGAGTAGTAAATCATCAATAGAAAACCAATGGATAAAAGGGTTGATTGCTTTTTGTTTAACAGGTCATACAAAGCTGATTCTATGAAAGAAAATGTTTGACCGGGCAAAATGCGTTGAAGCCACTCGAAAACATCTTGTTGGAAATGATCAATGGGAATAAATGGAATGAGTGAAAAAAGGGTTATGATACTGGGAAAGAAGGCTAGAAAAATGCGAAATGAAATTCCTGAGGCGCGCATGTTCGTGGAAATATTGGTGAATCCAAACCACAAAAAACGAAGGATCACATAGAGGTTCATTCCAGCAAAACCGGGTACTACAATTTTTTCAAGTTTATTTTGAATTGCTTGTTTTACTGACTTTAGAGTATGGATGAAATTATTTGACATGATATGCCTTTAAACTTAAATCAAGACTTTGAATCTGATGCGTTAATGCGCCCATACTAATGAAGTCAACTCCTGTTTCGGCGTAGGCCACGAAATTGGATTCGTTAATTCCACCAGAAGCTTCTGTTTGAATTTGACCGTTAACAAGGTTAACTGCTTCTTGAATTTGATTCACCGTAAAGTTGTCTAACAAAACGCGAAAGGCTATTTTAGAGTCGAGAATGAGCTGGACATCTTCCAGAGTGCGGGCTTCAATCTCAACCGGAATCTGAAGGTTATTTTCCGATATATGCCTACTAATTTGTTCAATGGTTGAGCGCATGTCTCCACAAAAATCAACATGATTGTCTTTCACCAAAATCATATCGTACAGTGCATATCTGTGATTCACCCCTCCGCCAATCCGAACCGCTTCTTTTTCGAAGTATCGGAAATTGGGTGTTGTTTTGCGCGTGTCCAAAATTTTACATGGTGTATGCGCAATTTTTTGAGTTAACTTATTTGTTTTCGTTGCAATTCCACTCATGCGCTGCATGACATTCAACACCAGTCTTTCTATGCTGGTTATGCTGCGACTGCTTCCGTGAAGTGTAAAGGCTATATCTCCCGAATGAACAACGCTTCCATCAGTTAAAATGGAATTGAATTGCAAGCTTGAATCATAATGATGAATGATTCGTTTTACTTCTTCTATTCCGGCTATGATGCCATTCTCTTTGACGAAGAGTTTAGCCGATCCTTGAGCTTGTTCTGGTATGGTTACAAGTGATGTGATATCGCCAGATCCGATGTCTTCGGCTATGGCAGCGTTCACCCACTCTTCAAAATGGAATAACTTCATGTTTCAAAGGTAAATTGAATTTGCTGTGTTACATTTACTTCATGACGAAGACCTTGCTTTTTCTTGGAGTTGTATTCTTGACTCAAATGACCTGCGTTGCACAGCAATATGTAATTACCATCTATGAAAAGAATTTTTTATTGGGTAAAATAAACTACGAAAGCGATAATCGCTTTGTGAAGATTTCCGATGTTTATTCTGGAAAAGTGGGAACAGCCATGTATTTGTTGGAGCCTACCTACGAAGCATTCGTCAATATGTCAAATGCCGCCAAAAAAGAAGGCGTGTCGTTAAAAATTGTATCAGCGGGCAGAAATTTTCAAATGCAAAAAGGCATTTGGGAACGAAAATGGAATGCACGAAGAGCAAATTTCAAATCTGACGAGGAGACAGCTTTGGATATTTTGAAATTTAGCAGTATGCCCGGTACTTCACGTCACAATTGGGGAACGGATTTGGATATCAACTCAGTTGACCCAGCCTATTTTCAATCGGGAAAAGGTAAAAAAGAACTGGAATGGTTGGAGTTGAATGCCGGTAAGTTTGGATTTTGCAAAACGTATAACGACAAGGCGTTACAAGGAAGGACCGGATACAGCGAAGAGGATTGGCATTGGTCATTCTTACCTTTATCAATTGGAATCATGAAGCAATACACAGATGCCATTGAACTAACCGACATCACTGGCTTTTTAGGTTCGAATACGGCAGGGAAATTAAACGTAATTGAAGTTTACGTTGGGGGTATTGCAACGGAGTGCACCACTCTTCCACTGGACTATTTGTTTCAAGACAAGTGAATTATTTTTCTTTGAAGAATTTTTTCAAATCCGTTCCTAAATCTGTTCTAAAATATTTTCCTTTGTATTGAATGATTTCAGCTGCTTCGTATGAATAATCGAGTGCGTCAAAGATGTTCGATCCAAAAGAAGTTGCGGCAATAACGCGTCCGCCATTGGTGATTGTTTTTTGTCCCGATTTTTTCGTGCCTGCGTGAAATAATAAGCTTCCTTGAACCTCGCTCAAACCAGACATTTCCTTGCCTTTTTCATAGTTTTCGGGGTAACCATCTGAAACCATCATGACCGTTGCAGCGGATCTAGGGTCTATATTGATGTCGCACTCTCCTAAGGTTTTTGTAGTAACACCCTCAAATAAATGCAGTAAATCTGATTTAATTCGGGGAATGACCACCTCTGTCTCGGGATCACCCATGCGGCAATTGTATTCGATGACATACGGTTCGTTGCCAACTTTGATGAGTCCGAAAAATATGAATCCTTGGTAGTCAATCTGATCGGCCTTCAAGCCTTTCATGGTTGGAATAATCACTTGTGTTTCTATTTTGTCCATGAATTCAGGAGTGCAAAAAGGAACCGGAGAAACGGCACCCATTCCGCCTGTATTCAGACCAGTATCGCCCTCACCAATGCGTTTGTAGTCTTTGGCTTCAGGTAAAATTTTATAATTGTTTCCATCAGTGAGAATGAAAACGGAGCATTCAACACCCTTTAAAAATTCCTCAATGACAACCGTAGTACCCGCCTCCCCGAATTTATTATCCGTTAACATGGCCTTCAATTCTTTTTTGGCTTTAGCGAGATCTTCTAATATAACCACACCTTTGCCCGCGGCAAGGCCAGATGCTTTAAGTACGTATGGTGCTTTCAGGGTTTCGAGGTAAGCTTGGCCTTCTTTCAATTGATTGGCCTGAAAACTTTGATATTTCGCAGTTGGAATACCGTGTCTGAACATGAATTGCTTCGCGAAGTCTTTGCTGCCCTCCAATTGTGCCGCTTGTGCATTCGGGCCTATAATGCCAACCTTACTAAGTTGTTTATCTGATTTGAAAAAATCGACAATACCATTGACTAAAGGATCTTCCGGACCCACAATCACCATGTCTATTTGGTTGTCTAAAACGAATTTTTTTACTGCTTTGAAGTCATTGGGGTCAAGCGAAACATTGGTAGCTAGATGTTCAGTGCCTGCATTACCTGGGGCCACAAACAAATTTTGAATGAGCGAACTTTGTGCTATTTTCCACGCAAAGGCGTGCTCTCTTCCTCCTGAACCTAAAATCAAAACATGCATACTCAAGTTATTTCTGCAAAGTAAATGGCAAGTTACTGCCCTGAAAAATTCATTTACTAACACCAAAGAACCTCGATTCAGTAGAAAGTTGTTTGATTTGTTGAAAAATGACTATATTTGCAATGCGATTTTTCAAAACGATCAAGCAGAGGGGAATGAAGCCCCTCTTTTTTTTGGATATGATTACAGTAGAGCAAATAGAAAAGCTTGTTTTAGAGAAGATTGAAGGAACTTCCCTTTTCCTTGTTGAAGTGAAAGTGCGTCCGGGGAATGCCATTGAAATTGCGCTTGACGGTGATGAGGGGTTGACTGTGGAAGAATGTAAAAAAGTGAGTCGCCACGTGGAATCTGCTTTTGACAGAGAAGTGGAAGATTTTTCGTTGGAAGTGTCTTCTCCAGGAGTTGGAAAACCGCTCTTGGTTCGCAGACAATTTCACAAGAATATTGGTAGAACTGTAAAAGTGAAAACCAATGACCAATTGAAATTTGAAGGGGAACTTGTGGCGGTGACAGAGGAGGGTATTGAAATAACCTATGAAGAGAAAGAGGCGGTTCCAGGAAAAAAGACCAAACAGTGGGTAGAAAAGAAACAAAACATACCATTTAATAACTTAAAAGAAACCAAAGTAGTCGTTCGTTTTAACTAACCTTGCACGTATGAAAGGATTAAATTTAATTGATTCGTTTGCGGACTTTAAAGAGTTCAAAAACATTGACCGGGAGACCGTCACAAACATTTTAGCAGATATGTTCAGAACCATGATTCTGAAACGTTGGGGTGCTGAAGATGGTTTTGATATTATCATCAACGCCGAGCGCGGTGACTTAGAAATATGGAGAACACGAAAAGTGGTTCCAGATGGTGAGTTAGACGACGAAGTTGCGGAAATAGAAGTAAGCATGGCTCGCAAGATTGTTGATGATCTTGAAGTTGGAGAAGAGCTTATAGAAGAAATTAAAATTGAAGATTTCGGAAGAAGAAACATCATGTCAATGGGTCAAATTCTGAAGAACAGAATTTTGGAACTTGAGAAAGACCATATTTATCAGAAATACAAAGAGCGCATTGGTGAAATTATCACGGGTGAAGTTTACCAAGTATGGAAAAGAGAAATTTTGGTTCTTGACGATGAGAATAATGAGTTGATACTTCCGAAAGATCAGCAAATACCATCTGATTTTTACAAAAAAGGTGATACCATTAAGGCTGTTGTATACCGCGTAGATCTTCGCAATAACAACCCACAAATTATTCTTTCTAGAACAGCTCCTGAATTCTTAGAGAAACTGTTCGAGCAAGAAGTGCCTGAGGTTTTTGATGGATTAATAACCATTAAGAAAATTGTGCGTGAGCCAGGAGAACGCGCTAAAGTATCGGTAGAGAGTTATGACGATCGTATTGATCCAGTTGGCGCTTGTGTTGGTATGAAGGGGTCTCGTATTCACGGTATTGTTCGTGAACTGCGTAATGAAAATATTGACGTGATTCACTACACTACAAATGAGAATCTTTACATCTCGAGAGCGTTGGCACCAGCTAAAATCTCAAGCATGAACTTAGACAAAGAAAACTTGAAGGCCGACGTATTCTTAAAGCCTGATCAAGTTTCTCTTGCAATAGGTAAAGGTGGTCACAACATTCGATTGGCGGGTAGATTATGTGGATTCGAAATAGACGTCTACAGAGAGACTGATGTGGATATTGATGATGTGGATTTGGAAGAATTTGGCGATGAAATCGATAGCTGGATTATCGATGAGTTGAAGGCAATTGGTTGTGAAACTGCTCGTTCAGTACTCGATATTTCTCGTGATGATTTGGTTGAAAGAACAGATCTTGAGGAAGAAACCATTGACGAAGTATTAAGTATTTTAAAAGCCGAGTTCGAATAATAGCTATTGAGAGAAGTGAGCTAGAAGGAAGTAAGCAAACTTCGGTTATCAGTAAATGTTAAAATTCAACAAGGAAAAAAATATGTCAGAAATAAAAGGTCCACAACGCTTAGGAAAAGCAGCCACTAACTTGAATGTTAGTAAGGATACCATCATTGAATTCTTGAAGAAGAAAGGTGTTGTCATTGATGACAATCCAATGGCCAAGATTGAAGGTGATGTGTATGCCATCCTAGAAGCAGAATTTTCAGGTGACCAGAAGGCAAAGGAAGTTGTTCAAGCCGCGGCTTCGAAACTTCGTGAATCTCGTGAATCGATTTCCATTACAGATTCGAAAAAGAAGAAAGATGAAGAAGATGAATTGTCGAATATTGATTTAGATCAATTCAAACGCAAAGAAGCACCAGCAAAACCAAAACCCAAGGTTGAAACTGTAAAGGCAGAAGCACCAGGAGGGGATGAAAAGCCGGTAAAAAAAGTTGCCAAGAAAAAAGTTGCTGAACCGGAAGTTGATGTGGTTCCTGTGGTTCAGTCCGTTGAGGAGAAGCCCGCAGATAAAGTTTCAGAGGTTAAAGTGGTAGGTAAGATTGACTTAGCTTCATTGGAAAAGCCCAAGCGAGGAAAGAAGAAGGAAAAGAAAGAAGAGGAGTCGAAGCCCGAAGAAAGTAAAACCACTGCTGCCCCGGTTGCAATTGATCCCGCTCCAATAGCTGAAGTTGCGCCAGTACTAGAGGAAAAAGAACTTATTCGTGTAAACGTTGAAAAGCTTTCTGGACCGAAGGTTATGGGTAAAATTGATTTGCCAACACCTGCAGAGAAAAAACCAACTGCACAACAACAAGCAGCAGACAACAAAGAAAAGCGTAAACGTAAGCGCATTGCCAAAGTAGATATTTCGAAGCAACAAGAGGTAGACAGAAGAAAAGGAAATAACAACAATAACAATAGACCCGCAACCCCGCAGAAGACTGAGGTTAGTGAAGCAGATATTCAAAAGCAAGTGAGTGAAACCCTTGCGCGTTTGGGCGGCGGTGGAAAATCCAAATCATCAAAGAATAGAAGAGAGAAGCGTTCGCAAGTGGCTCGTAAAAATGAGCAGGAAATGATGCGAGCAATGGAAGAGAACACTGTTCTTAAGCTTACTGAATTTGTTACTGTTTCTGAGTTGGCTACCATGATGAATCGCAATCCAACAGAAATCATTGCAGCATGCATGCAGTTGGGAATTTTTGCATCCATTAATCAACGCTTAGATGCAGAGACCATTGCAATTGTGGTAGAAGAATTTGGATACACGGTACAGTTTGTAAGTGCGGAAATTTCAGATAGTATCACTGAAGAAATAGACAGCGAAGAGGAAATGGTCTCTCGTCCGCCAGTGGTTACCGTTATGGGTCACGTTGACCACGGTAAAACATCGTTGCTTGACTTCATTCGCAAAGCGAATGTTTTGGCAGGTGAAGCAGGGGGTATTACACAGCACATTGGTGCCTATAGCGTGACCATTCCAAACGGTAAGAAGATTACATTCTTAGATACCCCCGGTCACGAGGCGTTTACAGCCATGCGTGCACGTGGTGCTCAAGTGACAGACTTAGCAATCATTGTAATTGCAGCAGATGACAGCGTTATGCCTCAAACCAAGGAGGCCATTTCACACGCTCAGGCTGCGAATGTTCCAATGATTTTTGCTTTCAATAAAATGGATAAACCCGAGGCTAATCCTGAACGTTTGCGTGAACAATTATCGCAAATGAACGTGTTGGTTGAGGAGTGGGGAGGTAAATTCCAAACGCAAGAAATTGCTGCAAAGAAGGGAATGAACATCGACAAACTTTTAGAAAAGGTATTGTTGGAAGCAGAATTGTTGGATTTAAAAGCCAACCCTAGAAAACGTGCTGTTGGTACCATCATAGAATCGTCATTAGATAAAGGCCGCGGTTACGTTGCAACCTTGTTGGTTGAAGCTGGTACCTTACGTATTGGTGATCCAATTCTTGCCGGACAATACAGCGGAAGAGTTCGTGCCATGTTCAATGAACGTGGAGCGAAAATAGATGAAGCGGGTCCTGCTGCTCCAGTGTCAATACTTGGTTTTGAGGGTGCGCCGAATGCAGGTGACCGATTCAATGTATTGGCCGATGAACGTGAAGCAAGAGAAATTGCAACCAAGCGCCAGCAATTGCAGCGCGAGCAAAGTGTTCGAACCAAGAAACATTTGACCATTGAGGAAATTGGAAGACGTATTGCATTAGGAGACTTCAAGGAATTGAACTTAATTGTGAAAGGAGACGTGGATGGCTCAGTTGAAGCATTGGTAGATTCATTGCAGAAATTGAGCACAGAAAAGGTTCAAGTATCGATCATTCACAAAGGTGTTGGTCAAATCTCTGAATCAGACGTATTGCTTGCTAGCGCTTCAGACGCCATCATTGTTGGTTTCCAGGTTCGTCCAAGCACAAGTGCGAGAAAGATTGCAGAGACTGAAGAGATTCAAATCAAACTATACTCGGTTATCTACAAGGCCATTGAAGAAATTAAGGAAGCCATGGAAGGTATGCTGTCTATGAAATTGGAAGAGCAAATTACCGGTACTGCCGAGATTCGTGATGTCTTCAAAATTTCTAAGGTGGGAACTATTGCCGGATGTTTCATGCTCGATGGAAAAATTCACAGAAATCATCGTGTACGCGTTATCCGCGACGGAATTGTCATCTTTACTGGAAACCTCGGTTCATTGAAACGTTTCAAAGACGATGTGAAAGAGGTGGTGAAAGGCTACGAGTGTGGTTTGAACATTGACAAATTCAACGACATTAAAGTTGGCGATTTGGTAGAAGCATTCGAAGAAGTAGAAGTAAAACAAACATTATAACAAAAGGCCGACGCAAGTCGGCTTTTTAATTCAAATCATTATGGCAAAAGTTATATCGAAAAAAGCAAAATCTGCAGATGTTGTTCTACACATTGTAGCTACAAAAGATGTGAAAAAATTGGGTCTTTCAAAAGAGAATCTGACTTATGTTCAATCAGAATTTTTGGCTAAGCGAAATTTCGTTTTGGTTCCATCAACGCAAGAATTGGTTTATGTGCAATGTGCAGATGGAGATTGGAATGCCAAAGGAAAAGAAGCTGCACGCAAATGGGGAGTTGAAATTCAACAGGCAGTGAACAAATGGAAGAAGAAAACACTACTCATTGTGAACCATACAGCGAACAATGAAATAGCTTATTGCGTGGCTGAAGGAGCTGCACTTAGCAACTACCAATTTCTGAAATATAGAAAAGACAAGAAGGAAAAACAAAACAGCTTTGAGTCCATTTTCGTTCAAAACGAAACAGGAGATGGTCAAGATCTTTCAGAGTTGATGGGCGTGGTAGAAGGAACAGAGTTAGCACGAACACTCATCAATGAACCGGTATCTTTTTTAAATGCGGTGCAATTCGCAAAGGAGATGCAGCAAGCAGGGAAACAAGCCGGATTCAAAACCCAAGTGTTGAATAAAAAACAAATTCAAGCTTTGAAAATGGGTGGTTTACTTGGTGTGAATCAAGGAAGCGTAGATGAGCCCACGTTTACAATCATGGAGTATAAGCCAAAGAATGCAAAAAACAAAAAGCCCGTTGTTCTGGTTGGTAAAGGAGTTGTATTTGATACCGGAGGATTAAGCTTGAAACCTACTCCGGGTTCTATGGATGAAATGAAATGCGATATGGCTGGTGGTGCTGCTGTTGTTGGTGCCATGACCGCTGTCGCTTCAAATAAATTGCCAGTTTGGGTTGTTGGTTTGGTGCCTGCAACTGATAATAGACCTGGCGGCGATGCTTTAGCACCTCAAGATATTATAACCATCTCAGACGGAACCACAGTTGAAGTATTGAATACAGATGCAGAGGGAAGACTAATTTTGGCTGATGCCCTTGTGTATGCGAAGAAGTATAATCCAGAATTGGTTATTGATTTAGCTACTCTAACGGGTGCCGCTATTCGCGCCATTGGAACCTATGCAAGCGCTGTTATGGCAAATGCGAATCAAGAAGTAGTAGATAAATTATTGAATAGTGGAATGGATGTTTGGGAACGCATGATTCAGTTTCCCATGTGGGATGAATACGGTGAAGAAATGAAAAGTGATATTGCCGATTTGAAGAATTTAGGAGGTGCTTTTGCAGGTCAAATTTACGCTGCCAAATTTTTAGAACACTTCACGAACTACCCTTGGATACACATTGATATTGCCGGTCCGGCATACCAAAATGCAGCACAGGCATATAGAACCAAAGGTGGTGTTGGTGTTGGCGTAAGATCGCTGTATCACTTTATTAAAAATACATACGCAAAATAACCGAATAAACATTCGGGAAGGAATATGGAAAAAGTGAAAATTGGAATTACCTGTGGTGATGTGAACGGCATAGGTTTAGAGACCATTATGCGCGTTTTTGCTGATTCGCGAATGCTCGAACATGCTACACCTATCATCTACGCCCACGCGGAAGTAATCAAGCAAACCAAACGATTGGGCGGTTTGGAAGAATTTCAATACCAGAACATTCAGCACGCTGGAGAAGCCCAGGTGAAAAAAATTAACCTCGTGAATTGTTGGAAAGACTTCAAAGGGTCCATAGAGTGGGGAAAGGCAAACGCGGTTGGTGGAGAAATGGCTAGGAGAAGTTTGGAGATGGCGGCTCAGGATTTGGCCAATACGAAGATCGATGTTTTGGTTACAGCACCTTTCAATAAAGACAACGTGCAGAACGAAACGTTTCAATTTCCAGGACATACAGAATATTTAGCGAAGCTGGCTGGAACGGAAGAGGTACTCATGTTTTTGGTAAGTCAACATCTGAAAATTGGAATTGTTACCGGTCACTTGCCGTTGAAAGAGGTTTCGCAACAGATTACAAAAGAACGCATTCATTCTAAATTGAAATTGATGCATGACTCGCTTCTGCGTGATTTTGGAGTACACATCCCGAAGATTGCCGTGCTAGGGTTGAATCCGCATGCTGGCGATAATGGGTTAATTGGAGTTGAAGAGAAGGAAATTATTACTCCTGCAATACGCGAATGTGCTGAAAAAGGAATGATGGTTTTTGGACCATTTGGAGCCGATGGTTTTTTTGGTTCTGGCGCTTACAAAAATTTCGATGCCGTGTTGGCCATGTATCATGATCAAGGCTTGGCTCCCTTTAAAGCCTTGGCTTTTGATGAAGGGGTAAACTATACGGCAGGTCTTCCCGTAGTTAGAACATCTCCAGACCATGGTGTTGGTTATGATATTGCCGGCAAGGGAATAGCCGACGAAGCAAGTATGCGAGCAGCTATTTTTACAGCGGTCGACATATTTATGAAAAGAGCGGAATACAAGTCATATGCAAATTCACCTCTTCGAAAGCAAGATATTCGTGACGGAAAGGATGACCGTAAGGAATGAAAATCAGAGTTTTTGTAATTGGCCAAACGCAAGAGTCGTAAGTTAAAGTAGGTATTCAAAAATATCTGAGTCGACTTCCTCATTATTGCACGTTTGAATACACAGAGTTGAAAGATGCTTCTGGCAAGGGTGTTCAACCCGATCAACAAAAACAAAGAGAAGGAGAGACCATACTTAAAGTGGTGAAACCAGAAGAGGTGCTTTGTTTGCTCGATGAAAAAGGGCTGTCCCTTACATCAGTGAATTTCGCGAAGCACATTGAAAAGAAACAGAATGCCGGCGTGAAGTCATGGGTTCTTGTGGTAGGCGGGGCACACGGTTTTTCAAAAGAAGTCTATGCGCGAGCAAATGAGCAAATACGCTTATCAGACATGACCTACCCACATGATTTGGTGCGCATAGTTCTGCTCGAGCAAGTATACAGGGCCTTCACCATTATTCGGGGTGAGGGATACCATCATATCTGAAAAAAGGTTATTTTTGCACCACCTAAAAAACAAATTCAATGAGCGCTACGCTAGAGCAGGAGAAGACCATGCGCGTTTCGAACATGGCAGAAAATTTAATTGGTTCTGAAATCATTAAACTAGGAGGTGAAATTAGAGATCGAATTCTTCAAGGAGAGCACATCTACAACTTTACCATTGGTGATTTCAATCCGAAAATATTCCCCATTCCTGCAGCGCTAAAAGCAGATATACTTGAAGCATACGAAAATGATCTAACCAATTATCCGGTAGCAAACGGGGCAGTTGAATTGCGCAAGGCAGTAGTGAAGTTGTTGAAAGAAAAGCAGGACTTAAGCTATGATCCGGAAGAGATTCTAGTTGCCGGAGGTGCACGACCAATTATTTATGCAATTTTTCAAGCCATAGTTGATCCAGGAGATAAAGTGTTGTTTCCAGTTCCCTCATGGAATAACAATCACTACACACATTTATCACATGCCAATCAAGTCTTCGTGGAAACTTTGCCCGAAGAAAATTTTATGCCCAATGCAGATGTGCTTCGTGATCATGTGAAAGGTGCAAGTCTACTAGCGTTGTGTTCACCTTTGAATCCAACAGGAACAGTTTTCTCGAAAGATCAGTTAGAAAGTATTTGTGATTTGGTGTTGGAGGAAAACGCATCGCGTGGAGAAAATGAAAAGCCACTTTATGTGATGTATGACCAAATCTACTCGCTGTTAACCTTCGGAGATACACAGCATTTTGATCCGGTAAGTCTTCGACCAGAAATGCGCAAATACACGGTTTATGTAGATGGTATTTCCAAGTCACTTGCTGCAACCGGAGTTCGGGTTGGATGGGGATTTGGTCCTGCTTTTATCATTGATAAAATGAAAAGTATTTTGGGGCACGTTGGTGCTTGGGCGCCGCGTCCAGAGCAAATGGCGTCGGGAAAATACTTAGACAATATTGCGCAGGTAGATGCATATTTATCTTGGATTAAGGAAGAATTGCAAACGCGCTTGAATGGTTTTTATCAAGGAATTACGCGATTGAAAGATGCTGGTTTTCCGGTTCAGGCAATTCCACCAGCTGCAGCCATTTATCTTACTGTGCAGTTCAATCTCATTGGAAAAAGAATGGCCAATGGTGATGTGCTTCAAACAACCGGTGATGTAACGGCTTATTTATTGAACGAGGCTAAAGTTGCATTGGTTCCCTTTCGAGCCTTTGGTGCATCAGATGATTCTACATGGTACAGATTAAGCGTTGGTACGGCATCTACCTCTGATGTAGAAGCTTCGATTCTCGCTATTGAATCGGCTATGGCGAAATTGGTTTAGCATTCGGTTTCGTCTAGAACTTCCAATATGGTTCGAAACGCTACGGCTTTGTTTCCATATCGAGCAACATGCTCTGCTTGAAGTCGAGGAGCATGCTCTAAAAAATATTGATCCAGCATAGCCTGATTTGCCAATACATATTGAATGGCGTAGGTCATTCCGTTTTCTTCATGACCATGAACACGCAAAATGCGATTCGAGAGAAATAGTCCGGTGGATAATACATCTGGAATATGAACTTCACGCATCCAGTTTAACCATTCTGCATGCACATTCGGATCTACACTTACAGTGACATTGTATATTACTTGATTCATTTTGAAAATGTGAGTAGCAAAGATGAGGTGTTTTTCAATTTCCGAATTAGATTTGAAAAAAATTAAAAATGAAAACTGGTCTTTTGCATTTACATGGTTTATTGCCTTGGTTGTTGTTGTCTTTACCTGTCCTTGCCATTGTTATTTCTTTGGTGAAAGAGAAAAATGAAGAGGTAAAAGGAAAACCCCACAAGTTGGTTTTATTCACCTTGATTTTCTCTCACATTCAGTTATTGGTTGGTATTGCTTTGTGGGTAATGGCATGGATGAATAAAGATGCAACGGTAAATGTTATGAAGGATAGTGCAGCAAGAAAGAATTTTATTGAGCACCCCATAACCATGATTTTGGCTGTTGTCTTCATTACAATTGGTTATTCGAAAGCGAAACGTGCTACCAATGGAAGAAAAAGAGCGAAACTCATTGCCATCTTCTTTGGCTTGGGTGTGTTGTGTATGTTGTCAATGAACCATTGGGATAAAATGGCGTTTCTGAAATGAGAAATGTAATTTTTCTTTTTATTGTATTGCTTGCTGCATCGTGCTCTGAAACCAATGAGCAAAAAGCAGTGGCCATTAATCCACAAGAATTGTATTCGAAGAAATGTGCATCTTGTCACGGTGAGCAGGGCGATTTGACCATGGGTGGAGCAAAAAAAATTAAGGAAACTCAACTGACAAAAGAGCAAATAGCGTTGCAGATTTCTGAGGGTAAGGGAAGTATGCCTCGCTTCGGAGATAGACTCTCCAAGGAAGAGATTGATGCGTTAAGCGTCTACTGTTTGAAATTGGCTGGCAAGTAAATGGGTAAACTTATTGAGACCAAGAAGGTTCAAGAGACATGTGTACTGGTTGGGCTAGTAACTAAAAAACAGGGTTTAGGAGCTTTACAAGAATACTTGGAAGAATTAGCTTTTTTGGCAACTACTGCCGATGCACATTGTGTTCAGCGATTTTGGCAGAATTTAGATCACCCCGACTCACGAACCTTCGTGGGGTCTGGTAAATTGGAAGAAATAAAAGACTTCGTCTTCGAACATGAAATTGATATGGTCATTTTCGACGATGAATTGTCACCAAGTCAACTTCGAAATTTAGAGGGTAAATTCAATGATGAAAAGCACAAAGTCAAGGTTCTTGATCGAAATAATTTAATCCTAGACATATTTGCCTCACGGGCCAGAACCGCTCATTCTAAGGTGCAAGTGGAGTTGGCCCAATACGAATATTTACTCCCTCGTTTGACCCGCATGTGGACGCACTTGGAGCGACAAAAGGGTGGAATTGGTATGCGAGGTCCGGGTGAATTGCAAATTGAAACTGACCGAAGAATCATTCGTGATCGCATTGCAAAATTGAAAGTTGACCTTCAAACCATAGACAAACAAAAGGCTACGCAAAGAGGAAATAGAGGTGCTATGGTGCGAGTGGCATTGGTTGGTTATACGAATGTGGGTAAAAGCACGCTCATGAATGTCATGAGTAAAAGCGAAGTTTTAGCAGAGAATAAATTGTTTGCAACACTAGATACAACCGTTCGAAAAATTGTAGTCAAGAATCTGCCATTTTTATTGAGTGATACCGTTGGGTTTATTCGCAAACTTCCGCATCAATTGATTGAATCTTTTAAATCAACATTAGATGAAGTACGTGAATCGGATCTATTGATTCATGTAGTAGATATATCGCATCCGCAGTTTGAAGACCATTTTAGGGTGGTGAATGAAACGTTGTCAGAGATTGGAGCAGGAGAGAAACCCATGATGATTGTCTTCAATAAAATTGATCAATTTACCTACGAACCCAAAGACGAAGATGATTTGTCTGAAAAGACAGCGCGCAATTATTCCATGAATGAATTGAAGGCCATGTGGATGTCTAAAATGCCAAATTCGGATGTTTTATTTATGAGCGCAACCGAGCGCGTGGCATTGGATCAATTTCGTGAAATATTGTATCAACGTGTTCGAGAAATTCATGTAACACGCTTTCCGTATAATGACTTTTTATACGATGATTTCAGTGAATAACACCGTAGATGCTCATTGCCAGATAGACGATGTAGAGTGCAATGCTCTTCTTCATTCCTCTTGTCCAAAAGGTGTATATTGAAATGGCGTTCACTGCTATGAAGTAATACCAATTGCTTTCAATATACAACACTTGAAGAACAGTTCCTGCAAGTGCAAACGCCAGTACAAAAGCATCGAGTTGGGGCAGTGCAGATTTTCTTAATTTCAGAATGAAAGAAAACATTTGCCAAAGTGCGAGGGTGCCTAACAAAAAGAAAAGATGTTCTTTCAGATTCCATTCGGCATAACTGAAAGTTGGATTGAAATTCAACCAACCAATCACTGCGAAGCCAACATAGAACAATTGCAGCCAACTCTCTCCTTTTAGGTT
>JBJTWB010000034.1:0-5025 GCA_046081505.1 Bacteroidota bacterium
CTATCTCGGAATACTGGCTCAGGAAACCATTCAGGCAACAACATGTAATGATTTGAACGCAAACGGTGAAATTTCAGTGTATGATATTTATTTGGCGCAATGGTGCATGAATGGTGGAAATGGCGGATCAACAATTACAAATGCATGCGACTTCCCTCGTAACATTGTGAACGTGAATACAGCAGCAGGTTTGTCCATTTCGAATTTTAGTGCAGCAGATGGTTACATTGATGTGGAATTAATGAGTACAATGGATGATGTTACTGCATATCAATTTGAAATTTCTGGTGCAGACGTAGTAGGCGTTTCTAGCTTGGTAGATCCAACAATTTTCAGTTGTGAAGTGGGTTACAACGCATTCTCTGAAGGTGTTTTTGTAGTGTCGAATGTATATGGAAATAAAATTGAAAACAGTTCAAATCCAACGCAATTGTGTCGTGTTTATTTATCAAATTTTGAAGGCAATGAAATTTGTATTGACGAAGTTGTAGATATTGTAAACAACAACGCAGAGCGCTTACCAAGCTATGTTTATGGATCATGTGTGCAATTGGTGGGTGTTGATGAGAATTCTAGTCTTGTTGCTGCTTCTACCGAAGTATACCCGAATCCTGCAAACAATGAGATTCGTGTTCGTGTGAATGCCTTAAGTGAAGGAACCACACACATGGCCATTCAAGATGCTACAGGAAGAACGGTAAAAACCATTTCTTCGCTTAGTTTGAATGTTTGGAACACTTTGGAAATTTCGGATTTATCAACAGGCGTATATACCATTCATCCGTTCAATCAGGCTGGATCGGGAACTGCGTTTCGTTTTGTGAAATTATAAACGTATGAGATACCCAGCCTTATCGAGTTCTTTCTATCAGAAGAACAGAGCCAACTTCGCAAAGCAAATGAAAAGCAAAGGCTTGGCGGTTTTTACAAGTAATGATATTTACCCTTCCAGTGCAGATGGTACGTTGCCATTTAAGCAACATAGCGATATTTTTTATTTAACGGGTGTAGATCAGGAAGAAACAATTCTTGTTCTGTTTCCTGAGGCGCACAACCCTGCACATAGAGAAATGTTATTTGTTCGTGAAACCAACGAACACATTGCCATTTGGGAAGGCGCTAAATTATCGAAAGCACAAGCCACCGAAAGAACGGGTATTGCAAGTATCTATTGGTCACAAGATTTCGAAAAGATACTTCATACGGTTATTGGTGAAGCAGCATGTCTTTATTTGAATAGCAATGAACATTCTCGCGCAAGTATTGAAGTAGAGACACGTGAGATGCGTCTCTCGAAACATGTTAGAGCAAAATATCCGCACCACGCTGTTGAACGCAGTGCTCCAATCATGCATGCTCTTAGAGCCGTGAAGGACAAGGAAGAAATAGACCAAATTCAACGTGCCATTGATTTAACAAACCAAGGATTGCGCAGGGTCATGGGTATGTTAAAACCCGGTGTTATGGAGTATCAAATTGAAGCCGAGTTTGCTCATGAATTCCTGAGTAATGGATCAAGAGGCTTTGCCTACACACCAATTGTTGCGTCAGGAAGAAATGCATGTGTATTGCATTACATTGAAAATGATCATGCGTGTGCAGATGGCGATGTAATTCTTTTAGATGTAGGTGCCGAGTATGGTGGATACAATGCTGATATGACCCGCTGTTTGCCGGTAAGTGGAAAATTCACCCAACGTCAGAAAGATGTTTACAATGCCGTTCTTCGGGTTATGAAAGGAGCAACAGCTTTTTTGAAACCAGGAGTTATGTTAGCAGAATATCATTCAGCGGTTGGCGAAATGATGACCAAAGAGTTAGTTGATTTGAAATTAATTTCTGCTGATGAAGTGAAAAATCAAAATCCAGCTTGGCCGGCGTACAAAAAATATTTCATGCATGGAACTTCGCATTTCTTGGGCCTTGACGTTCATGACGTTGGCAATTGGAATAAACCCATTGAAGTAGGAAATATATTCACCGTTGAACCTGGGATTTACATCCTTGAAGAAAATCTCGGTATTCGCTTGGAAAATAACATTGTTATTACTGAAAATGGAAGTCGTGATTTATTCGCAAACTTCCCATTGGAGGTGGAAGAGATTGAAGCGCTTATGGCTGGACAGGAATAAGCTCTTTCAGTTGCACGTAAGCTAAATAGCCCGTTACAGGCAGTGTGGTGATATCACTTAGGTATTTCATATACGTTTTCACTTGATTGAGATGATCATCTTTCTTGGTGTTTCCTGTTTTGAAATCATATACTTCTACCCGATCTGAGAAAAATAAGATTCGGTCTGGTCTTACGGATAGCGCAGTAGCATAGCGAATATCAATCTCTGTTTTTATTTCAGCCGAGGTATTGAATAGTGCATTAAAAACGGGAAGTGTCAAGGCATTCTGCAGTAAATCTTCGAGTATTTTTTTATCTGAAATGGATAAGTTTTCTTGCATTAAAAATTGTTTGCATATACCGTCAGCATCTTTTTTAGTTTGAATGTTTTCCATGCATGCATTAAAGGCATTTCCAACGCGAAGGTGCTCAATGTCATCAAGCTTGCGCTTCGTTTGTTCTTTGTATCTCAGATTTGGGAGTTCAATTTTACTTCGGGTACCAATAAGTGTTTGTGTAGATTGAGTTGAAGTTTTTTCTTTTTTTATTTCTTTCTGATCTGAATTTCCCCAGGTCAAGACAGGCTCATTATTCCCATGTTTTAATAATGATTCTATTAGTGCATGGTGCGCACCACTGTTATTGCCCGAGCTTACCTCAACAAATAAATACAGTCGATCCTCTGGTCGTGTGGTGGCAACGTATAGTCCATTGAGTTCATCTAGGAATAATTTACTGTTCTCAACTTGTGCCTCTTCTAAATCGGACTCTTTACTGTTGACAGCAGGAGTGAATGAAATGAGTCCTGATTCAAACGGATGAACCACCGGAGGAGCTTCTACCCAAATGGATTGTGTTGGAATTTTCGTTCCGAATTTTGGGAAAATAACAACTGGAAATTGAAGCCCTTTGCTTTTGTGAACCGTTAAAATGCGGATGGCTTCTTGCTTCTGTGTATTGGTTACATAAAGTTTATTTTCATTTTCTGTCCACCACTGTACAATCTCTAAAAATCCCATTCCATTTCTGTGAGATAGTTGTAGCATTTGATTTTCGAAACATTCCAAATACATGTCAAAGGACAGATTAAACAATCGAATTAAATTTTGAATGGATTCGAATGGATGCGAGTAAAAGTGATGGTCACTTAAAAATTTGGGGTAATGGGTTTGAAGAAACTCTTGAACAAGAAATTCCAGTTTTCCCTTAAGGTATTTTTTTCCTTCCGGATTTTTTACGGGTCTGCTATAGGCAGATATGACCTCTTCATAATTGAACCTTTCAGGAAATGAAGCGCAAATATTTTCAATTAAATTGAATTGATAAAAAGCCTCATTGGGTTTGGCTAAGTATCGAATACAAGCCATGATGAGTAAAACGGATCGACTATTTTTCAGTAAAAAACTATCTTCGGTCATTAATGGAATTTTGCCACCTGACACATTCATGAGATATTCAGAAATAAGGGTGCTCTCAGATTTACCTTTTCTAGTGAGAATGGCAATGTCTCCGTATGAATAACCATCTTTCAAACAATCTTGTATTGCCTCGTAGATTCCTTGTAATATGCGAGCTCTGTTGGGTTCTCGCTTCCCAAGATTTACGATTTCTGTTTTAACCAATCCGTTGAAATTGCGGTGATGCAGTTGCTGGTGACCATGATAGACTTTCTGAAATGCGGGCAATTTCGCTTGCATTTGATCATAAAGCCAAGTGTTAAAATCAATGATTGTTCTACCGCTTCTGCGGTTGGTGTTTAAATTGTCATCTTCGTAGGCATGTTTAATTTTTTCTTGAAGAAGAACAGAAGCTTGATCATGCAATTGAGGTAACTGAACGAACTGTTCAACATTGCCATTTCTCCACCTGTAAATACTCTGCTTACCATCACCAACAAGTAAATTGAAATGATTTTCTGCTAATGAATTTTCAATGAGTGGTAGAAAGTTTTTCCACTGCATTTCTGATGTATCCTGAAACTCATCTATTAGCAAATGATTGTACCTCTCACCAGCCCGTTCATAAATAAACGGTGCAGGGCTTTGTTGTACTATTTCCGAAACTATGATGTGAAAGTCATTGATTAAGAGAAAATTTTCCTCATCTTTCAATCGAACAGAAATGTCGAATAGCTTGCTTAATAGTCCAGTAGTAAAGACATGAGGAAGTATTTTTTCTATGCGTCGAAATTCTTTTAGTTCTTTACTTTCTATCCAATCCATACCACATTGGGCAGCTTCTGTAAGCAGGGCTGCACGCGAATCCAATTCTGGGTTTTCGCCTTTTTTCTTCACCCAGTCTTTAGCAATAGTCTCTTGAAGTCGAGGACCGGGAGGCTCGAAATTCCCTGTAAGAATGCGTGTTAAAAAAGTATAGCTTCCGCTTCCCCCGAAATAAATTTGTTTCGGTGTAATTCCAACGCGGTCTAATTCATCCAAAGCAGAGGCAATTTTATTCGCAACGGGAGCAAAAAGTTCTTCTTGTCTATCAAGTAGTTTTTTCCGGATCTGCTGATAGTCTGAAAGAGAAAGTTTTTGCAGTTGGTGAAAAATGTCTTTTGAGTTTTCTTTCAGAAGTTGAGTAGAAATATCGTGCATGCCCTTGCGCACGTTCCAGTCTCCTTCATCGTCGAAACTAGACATCACAAAATGTTCTAAGTATGCAGTTAATTCGCCATCTTTTCCCACTTCATTGAGACAAGTATCTACCACCTCATCGAGAAATCTAGTGGTGTCCATTTCAATACCAAAGTCTGGATGAATATGCAAGTCTCTGGCAAATGAACGAATGATTCGATGCACAAAACTATCAATGGTGCTTACACTGAATTGAGAGTAGTGATGCAGAATGTGCGATCGAACCGTAATGGCTCGGTTTTGTAACTCCTGTGGAGATATTTTCAATTGAAAGAC
>JBJTWB010000035.1:0-5161 GCA_046081505.1 Bacteroidota bacterium
TGGAAAAAAGAAAGTGAAAAAACTGAGGCATTTACTAACGCCATTGAAAAAACCCCTGCTTACCGAATTCCAATTTTAGAAACAGCTTTGTTATTTTCTGACATCTATGAATATGAATGGGTATTGAAAACATTCGAGAAGGGCAAGTTAGAAAGTAAAGACCAGTATAGGTTTAGCTATGAAATTGCAAATACACAAGGAGCACTCGGAAATTTCACTGGCATGCTCGCAGCCTACTTAGACATTCTCTCAGAAGATGCAAGTATGTTAGGTGAAATTGAAACTTCTCTCATGCAGAACATTGATTTTGTTGAAGATGAAGCCAAATGCACAGAACTCAAAACTTTGTTGTTAAAACGCATTCAAAGTGAACCCAATCAAACCATATACCCTGAACTACTCAGCTGGTTTCTAATTCAGCGCAATGATTTCAACGGTGCATATACACAACTTTTTGCATTGGACAAACGAAACAATGAAAATGGCCAGCGACTCATGAATTTGGGCGCCTTGGCACAAAGTAATCAAAAATTTGATGTTGCGGGTAAATGCTACAACGCCGTAATTGCCAAAGGAAGTCAAAATCCATTTTACGGACAAGCTTGCATTAAAAAGCTTCAAAGCACCTCATCTTTTCTTCGCAGTAAACCAAATGCAAGCAAAGAGGAATTCCTTCAGATTGACTCAGAATACAATTCCATTCAAAGTCAAATCAGCCAGCCGCAAGACATTGCCTTACTGAAAAAAGATTGGGGGCATTTAAAAGCATTTCATTTGTCAGATGCAAAAGCCGGAGAGGTATTGCTGAGAGAGGCACTCGCCATAAATGGTCTCTCGCGCATTTCAAACGCAGAGATTAAATTGGAATTGGCCGACATCTTATTATTTCAAAATAACATTTGGGAAGCATCTCTTTTATACTCACAAGTAGAACTTGATTTTAAAGAAGATGTTCTTGGTCACGAAGCAAAATTTAAAAATGCGAAAATCTCTTTTTACACCGGAGATTTCGAGTGGGCACAGGGACAATTGGATGTTTTAAAAGCCTCCACTTCTAAACTTATTTCAAATGATGCCATGCAGCTTTCATTACTCATTACAGACAATTTCAACATGGATACCATTCCATTACCCATGATGCAATTCGCAAGGGCTGATTTACTTGCATTTCAAAACAGGAATGATGCATGTTTTCAAACATTAGACAGCATAACAAATTCCTTCCCCAACCACAGTCTCACGGATGAAATTATTTTTTTAAAAGCCAAAATTTATAGAAAAGAAGGAAATCTGAACGAAGCATTGAGCTTATTCGAAACCATATTAAATATTCACTTCAATAGTGTTTATGCCGATGATGCGCTTTTTGCAATGGCAGAAATTAATGATCTGGATTTAAACCAAAAAGAAATCGCTCATACCTTGTATGAGCGAGTCCTAACTGATTATCCAGGAAGTTTATTTGTGGTTGAAGCTCGGAAACGATTCCGAGCTTACATACCCTAACGTTTCATAAACTTCGTTTTTCCCAGAAGATAAAGTCCCGAGCTAAGTTCATCAACTAAGATCTTATTGGTTCCAGGATAAAGCTGCACTGTTCGAATCAATTCTCCCACACCATTAACCATTTGAATGAGTTGCTCCTGTTCCGTTCTCACCATAATAAACTCATCGGCCACAGTGGGATAGATTTCCAAATCAGATAAATTTTCCAATTCCGCTACATTCACACCGCAAGTAGGATCGTAAGCCGTTCCCGGAGAACCATTTGGACATCCTGCAAACCAATTCTCCCACTCGTTCATGCGCGCAGTAGTGCTTACCAACTCCAATGTTTTTCCTCCTCCATTTGGCTCAACTGTCCACGGTGAAACATTTAAATAATTCACTGAAAATCTAAGTTTACCAGTTTCATCGAAAACAAGCACACCCTCTGCCCCGCCAAGAGAAATCTGAGTGGGTAAAATAACATTGGACACGCCCGGATGAATTGAAGTAAACAAGGCATCATCTTGAGCAAATACAAGATAGCCGTGAGTAGGTAATACTGTACCAATCGGAATAACAAAACCTGTTGAAATCCCTCCATCGCTTACAACCCATCCACCAAGATTCAAATCGAAATCTAATGTTGAATGAAGTTCAAACCAATCACCAGCATCTGCCGTTACTGCAGATTTGTAATTGATTTCAGAAATAACAATAGAGCTATCGCAAGGAAAATAAGGCTCTCCAGGTGAACCATCTACACAACCCGCGAACCAAGCTTGAGGTAAATTTGCATTTAAATTGGGATTATCCAATTCAAGAGAACGCCCGTATCCATTCACACCCAAAGGCCATGGCCATGATGTTTCATAGGTTAACTCTTGGTAAGCATTACCCTGATGAGAGAGGATTCGAATGGTTTCTGACGTATTATTTAGTGAAAAGCCCAAGGGGCCAATTACATTTTGAACATTCGGATACATGGCATGGAAAGCGGCAGTGTCCTCAGCTACCACGAGATAACCTCCTGCAGGTATACTTGTGGCAAGTGGGAATTCAAAATTGTGGAAGATATTGGTATCACGAACCGCACAACCCGTTAAATCCATATCCACGTCCATAGTGTTGTGAATTTCAAACCAGTCTCCGCTTTGCATAGAATTTTCAGGTTCGGGCATAACCTCTGAAATGTATACCGGATTTTCCACAGGGCTTCCCTCGAACCAAGCTGTAAAAGCTGCATTCACAGTAGGAGTAATATTCAAATCTTGGCTGTAGTTATTCGAAGCAAATAAACTGTTAGGAGACCAATGATCGAATGTATAACCCGGATTGGCCACAGCTGTAATTCGAACAGGAACACCCTTAAAATAAACTCCGTTCCACGGATACTCCACCTCACTTGGTTCTATTGTAGAAATGTGAATTCTACCGGCTCCTGCGGGCTGAACATCTAGAGTATACGTAACCTGACCAGTCAAAGCAAACTGACTTTGAACTACATTCCTTGCGCCTGGAATTCTGTTGTTATTCCAATTGAACATATTGGTCATGGTATTATTGAACGTAGTCATGTCTCCACTCCATCTTGTATGATGACGAGGAATCCAAGGAGCAACCTCATTAATCATGGAATTACCTGTGGCAACTACTCTCGGTTGCTGCCATATGGTGTTTATTAAATCGGCATAGCGATCAATGAAATAATTTCTAAATTGAATGTTTTGAAGCAGTTTGCTACAAATTACATCCATGTGAATGCTCGGATCGTTAATGGCCTGAACAATAAAATTATCGTTCGCCGTGGCACCATACAAGCCATAACCGAAATCCAAATCCATTAACATCATTCGCCACTTCTGTCCGGGCACATGCCAAAATTTAATGTTATTCGGATACCCGTTGCTCCAATCTCCATTCCCATAATACGTTTCTGTGATGATGTAATCTGCAAAGTTTTCGAGATCAATCAATGAATCGGCAAGGGCATAGAAATCTGCAGTCGTTGGATCAGCCCCTGCAATTAAATTGTACATGACATTGAAATCAACTAAGTCACCATCATTCGGATCCAACCCGTCCAGATAATTTTCAGTAATAACGGTAGCTTCGTCTGAATTATATCCCCAGTTACTTTCTACCCAATGTTTATTCAACGTTTCACGAAGCTCATATTCACCAAAATACTCTCCATTAAGAAACACAATAACTGGAGAATACCCCATGTAATCTGTGTGAGTTCCCTTGGTTAACCGGTGCATGAAAGCATCCCTCATTCGAGAACCTCCATAATCATTCCCACCATTTCTTAAATTGAAACCTTTATATTCCGTTACATTGGGCTTGTCTGGAATGCAAGGGTAATTGATCTTCGAAAAACCGTACTCGTCGCGACATTTTACTCGAAAACTCTTTTGAGGCTGAGCTCGTGACCATCCCCCATGTATTTTCAATCCAATACATCCTTCGAACTTCTGAGTACTGTCTGTTGCTATGTATTCAATGTAAGAAAATCTCTCCCAATCTTCCCAAAAATTCGCACCAAAATAAGGATATCCCGTATTGTAATCTGGTGGGCCCAAAACATAAATTCCTATGTTCGTATCGTATAAATTGGCATCATCTGTTGAAATGGAAATAACTGGTATGCCTATGTATGCCTCATTGATTACATATGTATTTTTCTCTGTTGCACTTGGTAATTGAAGAGCTAATGGGTCAAAACATCGTGCAGAGACTACAGTAGTAACGTCAATATTTATAGGCCCCGTGTAAAGCAATGAAGTATCCACAGGAATACTTCCGTCGAGCGTGTAGCGGATTTCCGCATTTGGATCTTGACTGAACATTGCTATCGTTTGACCTGACGCGTATATACCCGCGGGGACTGAAATGGTTGGTTTATTCACGAATGAAGAATAGCATGTTGCACTATTCAATGCATTCGGAGTAGGTGTGTTACTAAAGCACCAAGTTATTCCGCTGTGATTGTATGAATAATCTACATCCATTGGTGGAGCAGTGACTAAATCAGCAGGATTACCATTCGGCAAACTAAGCATAATTTGATCACCCGTGCTTATTTCGAAATTGGTATGCCAAGCAATACTTGCAACTAAATTCATCCAAGTCAATGCAGGACCAAATTGAATGGTTGAATTGATTACACCAGCAGCTAAATATGCATTGCTTGTAATATCACTCGAATTCGCAGTGGCATTGTGCACCTGAATAGCCAATACATTTTCACCACTTACAAGAATTCCCTCCAAAGCAGACATGTTCACCACGTATCCATCTAATGCAATTCCTTGGTATCCATTAGCCTCATGATTTCCTGCTGCAAAACTATTGAAGGCTGGAGGTGTTCCCACCGCACCCACATTGGCTCTTGCAATCTCAACACCATTAATGTAAGCCACAAAACCATCATCATAATCCATGTATAACTTCAGAAATTCTATTGTAGCCACATCCGATAAATTGAAAGTCTTACGTAAAAAGACACTTGTCGACGTAGGAATTGTTGTTCCATCGTCATTGTCTCCAAATCCTATTCCGCCAGTTCCTGTTGACCAACCCACTAAATTTTGATTGGGTAATCTCCAAGATGCAGCCGGTTCTGATGTTGGAACTAAATATTGCCATGTATTGTTTGCAGCAATTACGGTTT
>JBJTWB010000036.1:0-2406 GCA_046081505.1 Bacteroidota bacterium
GACGCAGCCAGGCATGCCGAATATGGCTGTGATGATGAAGATCTTCAGTTTCATGATGATCTTCTTCTTCAACAGCATGCCTGCCGGATTAACAATGTATTATTTCACTGCCAACATGATTTCAATTGGTCAAATGTGGGCCATTAAGAAATACTTTATCGATGAGAATGCCATTCGAGCTAAAATAGAAGAGAACAAAAAGAAGCCAAAGAAAAAAGGTGGACTCGCCTCACGCATTGAAGAAATGCAAAAAGCGCAACAGGCTAAGCTTGATGCTCAGAAATCGAAATTAAAAAAGAAATAAAAATCAAAACCAATAATCAATCTTTCCATTTAACCATGAAAAAGAAACTTCTTATACTCATCACTTGGATGTTCATAGCCTCAACTTCTGTATTCGCTACGGAAGGTATGTGGGTGGTAGCCATGTTGAATAAAATCAACGAAGCCGAGATGCATAATCTTGGATTAAAACTTTCGAAAGAAGACATTTACAACATCAACAAAGCTTCATTGAAAGATGCTATTGTTCGATTTGGTGCCGGATTCTGTACCGGTGAAATTGTAAGTAATCAAGGATTGATTTTCACCAACCATCATTGCGCTTATGATGCCATTCAATCTTCTTCAACCTTGGAAAATAACATTTTGAAAAATGGTTTCTGTGCGAAATCCTTTTCTGAAGAAATTCCAATTCCAGGTTTAACACTTTCACTTTTGGTGCGTGTTGAAGATGTAACTGCGGAGATCAATGCTAAATTGAACAACGGCATGTCTGAAGTCGAACGCAGCAAGACCATAAGTGCAGCTCAAAAAGATATTATTGCACGTATAAATGAAGCTGAAAAAGGAAAATACAACGCTGAAGTCAAGGTTTTTTATGGCGGAAACGAATTCTATCTCTTCATTTATCAAACCTACAGAGACATTCGTTTGGTGGGCAATCCTCCCGAGTCTGTAGGGAAATTTGGTGGCGACACAGACAACTGGATGTGGCCAAGACATACAGGTGACTTCAGTATGCTTCGCATTTATGCCGGCGCAGACAACTTACCCGCTGACTACAACAAAGAAAATAAGCCTTATGCTCCAAAACATTTCTTCCCCGTAAATCTTGGAGGAGTAAAAGAAGGTGATTTCGCAATGATCATGGGATACCCCGCACGCACATCGCGCTACCTTACTTCGTATGGTGTAGAACAAGCGGTAGATGTTCAGAATCCTATTTTAGTTGAATGCCTTGGATTGAAATTGGAGACATGGAAGAAAAACATGGATGCGAATGAAGGCACACGTCTGATGTATGCTGCAAAATATGCGTCTACCGCCAACTCTTGGAAATATTACATAGGACAAACGAGAGGATTGAAAAGGCTTGATGTTGCAGGAAAGAAAACAGAGGTGGAAGAAGCGTTTACAAAATGGATGTCTGGAAATGAGTCGGCTAAAGCGAAATACGGAACCGCTCTTCCACAATTAAAAGAGTATTACACTGCAACCAATGAGATTCAGAGAAAAGCTTTATATGCGCGGCTGTCTGGTAATGGTGCAGAATTTTTAAGTTTGGCTTCTAGCATCAATGCTGGACTTGAAAAATATTTTGCTGAATCAGATGAAACTAAAAAGCAGGAAATTCTCAAATCTTTAAGAGACGAAGCCGAAGCTTTTTATGTAGAGTTTAATGTGAATACAGATCATGATGTATTTGTTGCGTTAATTAATTTGTACAGATCACGCATCAATGCAGAGGACAGACCGTCTTGGCATTCAGATTTATTGGACAAGGAATACGGGTCAGATGTTTCCTTGTTGGCCAAGTCATTGTTCGGGAATTCAGTACTCATGAACAAAAACCAGTTGTTGCGTTTCCTTTCGAATCCAACACAAGAAGTTGCGTCAAAAGATTTAGCATTGATCATAGCAAAAAGCAATGCATCGCATATGGCACCAATGGACGCTCTGTTCCCAAGGGAGAAAATGTCTAAGGGACAACGCCTTTTCATTGCCGGACTTCGTGAAATGAATCCGAAAAAACAATATGCACCCGATGCGAATAGCACCATGCGTATTACCTATGGAAAAGTAAGAGATTATCAAGCTGCAGACGCAGTGCGTTATAACTTCTACACCACTTCAAAGGGAATTCTTGAAAAGAAAGACAACAGTAATCCTGAGTTTGAAGTTCCAGATGCGTTGGCAAAAAAATTAGAGAATAAGGAATTTGGTCGCTATGCGAATAAGAAGGGCGAGTTGGTGACTTGTTTCATCGCAGATCTTGACATTACAGGGGGGAACAGCGGTAGCCCAACTTTAGACGCGAAAGGAAACATTATTGGTATTGCCTTTGACGGCAACTGGGAAGCCATGAGCGGTGATATTGCCTACGAGCCTGCCCTTCAACGTACA
>JBJTWB010000037.1:0-3475 GCA_046081505.1 Bacteroidota bacterium
AGACTGAATCCATTGAATCAAAAACCTTAACAGAAAAAGAGATTCTGCTTACCCCTGCTGATTCATTGAAGAAAAAAAAGGAAGAATTGAAGAAAAAGAAAAAGAAAAAATAGTTTCTAGGCCGTCTTTTCTCATTTTTGCAACATGAAGAAGATACTTATTGCCAATAGAGGAGAAATTGCGTTACGTGTGATGCGTTCAGCAAAAGAAATGGGAATTGCCACTGTGGCGGTTTTCAGTGAGGCCGATAGAAACGCTCCTTTTGTAAAATATGCCGATGAAGCCGTTTGCATTGGACCTGCACCAAGTAATCAAAGCTATTTAAGAGGAGATAAAATCATAGAGATTTGCAAAGAACTCGGTGTTGAAGGAATTCATCCTGGCTATGGGTTCTTGTCTGAAAACGCAGCCTTTGCTGAGCTCGCTGAAAAATTTGGAATTGCATTTATTGGCCCCAAACCCCACAGCATTGAAGTCATGGGGAGCAAACTTGCTGCTAAAAATGCAGCACGTAAGTATAACATTCCAATGGTACCAGGCACCGAAGATGCCATTGCCAATGTAGAAGAAGCAAAGAAAGTAGCCATTGAGGTTGGGCTACCCATTCTCATCAAAGCCAGTGCTGGTGGTGGCGGAAAAGGAATGCGCATTGTAGAGCACATAGATGATGTTGCGGAGCAAATGGAACGAGCCATTTCAGAGGCGCAGAATGCTTTTGGAGATGGTTCAGTTTTTATTGAAAGATACGTATCAGGTCCACGACACATTGAAATTCAAATATTAGCTGATACGCATGGCAATGTGGTTTATCTTTTTGAAAGGGAATGTAGCATTCAACGAAGACATCAAAAAGTAGTTGAAGAAGCTCCATCTTCCATCTTAACGCCGGCATTGCGTGAGGCCATGGGTAAAAGTGCATGTGATGTTGCACGAAGTTGCGATTATGTTGGCGCTGGTACGGTTGAGTTTCTACTAGATGATCAAATGAATTTTTATTTCTTAGAAATGAATACGCGTCTGCAGGTTGAGCATCCAGTTACCGAATGTATTACAGGAATTGATTTGGTTCAAGAGCAAATTAAAATCGCTCGTGGAGAAAAATTATCATTTACACAAGAAGACCTCACCATTCACGGTCATGCTCTAGAGATTCGCGTTTATGCTGAAGATCCGTTGAATAATTTCTTACCCGATATTGGAAAATTAAATACGTACAAAAGACCGCAAGGTCCGGGCGTTCGGGTTGATGATGGTTTTGAAGAAGGAATGGAAATTCCAATTTATTATGACCCCATGATTTCGAAACTTATTGTTCATGCTGCAACAAGAGAGCAAGCCATTGCCCGAATGACAAGAGCAATTGCTGAATATCAGATTTCGGGAGTAAAGACTACTTTGGATTTTTGTTCTTGGGCCATCAACCACGACGCTTTCAAAAGTGGGAAATTCGATACGCATTTTGTGAAGTACTACTTCAAATCAGAAGTGCTAACGCCTTCTTTTTCAAATTCTGAAAAAGAAATAGCGGCAGTTTTAGCTGAAACCATTTTAACCGCAAACAAGAACACAAACCAAAAAACGGAAGATGTGTTGCAAAGTGGTTCGAATTGGAAAAGAAATAGAAATTAATTTTCAGGCGTTCATGCGTTGGCGTTTCAATAAAAATTGAAGTAGTACCTGTTGAACACCAGCTTGCATGTTGGCCTCAAAGTAGTCTACTCCTATTTGACCCGCTTTCAATTTCAAATCTGATTTAAAAGCTTCCATTTTCTCTATGTATGTCTTTCGAACTTCATGCGGATGCAATTTAATCTCTTGTCCTGACTCTAAATCAACAAAAGTTGTAGGTCTATTTTCAAAGTTAAATTCAACTTCTTGATTTTCATGAACAACCTGAAACAGCAACACTTCATGTTTGTTGTGTCTCAAATGCTGCAGTGCACTGAAAATTTGATCCACATGTCTTTGATCATCGAGCATGTCACTGAAAATAACAACCATGCTGCGCTTGTGCGTGCGTTCAGCAATTTCATGCAAGACATCTGCAACGTGTGTAGAGGCTGTAAACGAAGAACCACTCTGCTCGAGTTGTTGCTCCAATTCTGAATAAAGGTATCGGACATGAGCCTGGGAAGAACTGGCCTTGGTGTGAAGTAACAATTGTTCATTGAACAACGAAAGTCCAACTGCATCGCGCTGTTTCAATAGCAATTCCATTACAGATGCTGCGCCGTATAATGCAAATTTCAGTTTATTCCATTCATTGATATTTGCAGCATTCACCTTTCCCGGAAACAACATGGATGAAGAAACATCAACTACCAACTGACATCGAAGATTCGTTTCCTCTTCATAGCGTTTGGTAAAATGTTTATCGGTTCTAGCCAACAACTTCCAATCTAAATGCCGCGTTGACTCTCCTGGATTATAGGCGCGATGCTCAGCGAACTCAACTGAAAACCCATGAAATGGCGATTTATGCAATCCAGTAATAAATCCTTCCACGGCTTGCTTCGCAAGCAATTCAAGCGTTGCATAAGGTTGAGTAATTCCTCTATTGAACTGAACAGGCATGGTACAAATCTAAAACATTCATTTCGTTTTAAATGACTAAAATCAACTAAAGTGTTGAGCGCACTCATGTGCAATGTCATTCATTTTAACTTTAATCAGCTGTTTTTCCGAGGGTGTAAAGAAACTTCCCCTCCATGTAGGTCTCACTCAGAATATTCCATTTCATGAGCTTGGCTAGGTGATTCAGAATTACCGGTCGTGGCAAATTCAATTTCCTAGCGAGTTGATTCAACGTCATTTGTTGATTCTTCAATAAGTCGAAAAGCTGCGATTCTCTCTCTTTAAATTGAAATAAGTTTCCTGAGAATCCTTGATCTTCGTGAATGGCATGCATGCGATTCCAAACATTGGAAGCTTGCCACGTTTTATCTGCCACACGTATATAGCTTATCCATTCCCCATCAACCAAGCATTGAATGGGTTTTTTGGATGATTCCTCAACTGAAATTTCAAGGACATATTTACCGTCTACTTTCCACAATTGATGATTAAAATGCAAAGCTGGTCTACAAAATTCTTCGGCACTTCGAATGACCATGTGCAATTCTTCATTGGGCGATATGCCACAAATTGATCCGTTGTCTTTCACTCCAATAAGCAATCTTCCCCCTTCCGAATTGGCGAAAGCAACAAGAGAGCGAGCTATCTTTTGTGAACTATCAACACGCATCTTGAAATCTTGATGCAAGTGCTCGCCCTGCGCTATGTATTGCAGGACATAAGACATGAAATTAAATTGTAAACTCCTCAGCAAAGATTCCTGAGTGAGTAGCTTGTGCTAAAACTTGCTTATTTTCTATTAAAAAACACTGTGGTGATTCATGAACTATTCCTGAATCAGTAGCAATTGCATTGCTAATCTCCCGATGATTCAACAAATCTAAAAGGTAAACAGGTGTTG
>JBJTWB010000038.1:0-5207 GCA_046081505.1 Bacteroidota bacterium
TCGCATCTTCTTCAAAACCTACACCGAAAAGGTGTGGGGTATTCCCTGCAGCCAGATTCGGGCTGACTGGGCCGCCCAACGGATTAAAAATCTCTCCCTCAAGCAGGCCGTCATTAATGCCCTGTTTGGCAGTCAAAATGCTAAAAGCCTGATCAAAACCTTTGACTAATGAGCAGGGTGTTCTGCCAACAGGAAGAGAAACCCGTGAGCTTTGGAATGAATTAAAAAGCTATGGTTCTAGTAGATCTGTATCTGGAAACTGGCAGCCCCTAGGTCCCATTCTAGATGATATTACCACGCGTGATAACATAGAAGGGGTGGGTAGAACATCATGCATTGCGTTTCACCCAACCGACCCCAACACCATGATTATTGGAACTCCAGCTGGTGGTTTATGGAAAACAATAAATGGTGGGCAAACATGGGAAGTAAAAACAGATGATCTCCCAACCCTTGGAATTAGTGCCGTTGCATTCGACCCAATAAATCCATCTATTGTATACGCAGGGACTGGCGACAGAGATGCGGGAGATGCACCAGGAATGGGGGTTATTAAAAGTGTAGACGGAGGTGAAACATGGATTTTTTCCAATAACGGTATTGATGTAAGAACAGTAGGAGCAATGCACATTTGCGATGATGCCACGGGTTCAATAATCATAGGAACAGATAACGGAATTTGGCGTTCGCAAGACGCTGGTGCAACCTGGACACAAGAATCTACCAATACCTACGAATACAAAGATTTGGCAATGCACCCAACGCAGCACAATATCTTGTACGCCACGGGAGCAGGTCGGTTTTATAAAAGTATCAATTATGGCGACACTTGGACCATGATCAACAATGGTATGACCTCCGGGACGCGCATGTGTGTGACTACTACACCAACTGAACCCGACGCAGTTTATGTATTACGCACGGGTCAGGCAGCATTTTCTGGCTTTTTTAAAAGCACCGACCAAGGTGAGACTTTCGTCTTGATGTGTAACACGCCGAATATTATGGGGTGGGCTGCAGATGGCTCGAGTAGCGGAGGCCAGGCATGGTATGATTTGGGTTTTGTAGCAGATCAAGAAGTACCTAACGTGCTTTATTTAGGTGGTATTCGTTTGAAGAAGAGCATAGACGGTGGCGCTACGTGGATAGATATCAATTCCAACTATGTTCACGTAGACCAACATGAACTTGAAATTAATCCCCACAACAAAGACCTTTTCGTTTGTAATGACGGTGGTGTTTATTGGTACGAAAATAATTCAGAATGGAAAGATATTTCCAACGGAATTGTGAATGGTCAAATATACAGATTTGGTCAATCCCCTCATGATGGTGCCAAGGCGCTTACCGGTTTCCAAGACAACGGAACATCAGAGTTTTTGGGTGCCAGATGGCAACGAAGAGGAGGTGGAGATGGCTTCGAATGCGCGTATGACATTGAAGAAATTGGGAGACACATTAGTAGTATTTATTATGGAGATTTCTTCAGAACCAGTCCAGATTACATCAATCAGAAAATTGCTGGGAATGGAACCAATGGTATTAACGAAGAAGGTGCTTGGAGCACCCCGTTTGTTTTGCACAACGATTCCAGTTCATGGATGTATGCAGGATACAAAAATGTATGGCGAAGTAAGAACATCAAGCACGCGAACAAAGATTCGGTTGCGTGGCAAAAAATTTCAACCAATTTCTTGAGCGCCAACACCACAGATATCAATCAAATGAAGTTTAGTTACGCGAATCCAAACGTATTGTATGCTTCTAAAGGAAGTAGGAAATTGGGAAGAACTGACAATGCCATGGCCGATGCTGTTACATGGTCCAACATTTCCACATACCTACCCTCTACGTTGGTTCCGGTGAACGCTATAGAAACCCACAAAACAAACGATAGTATAGTCTATATCGCATACAATAAAAATGTTTACAAGTCTTTCAATGCGGGTCTTTCTTGGATCAACATGACTCCCAATTTACCCGATGTTTCAATCAACACCATTGTTACAGACACCTCATCAGTTCTAGAAAATTTGTATATCGGAACTGATCTCGGTATTTATTATTGGGATGCAACCATGACCGAATGGATTTCCTTTGCCCAAGGCTTCCCTTATGCCGCAAGAGTTACAGAATTGGAGATTGCCTACACAACACCAAAACGTATTCGAGCTTCAACCTATGGAAGAGGATTGTGGGAAAGCGATTTATATTCAGTTAATACGGAAACAATGCCAACCGCTGCTGTTTGGGATACGCAGAACAGTTCGAATGAAATTATTGGATCAACGGATGTTTCAATTTTTTTCTATCGAAATCTTGAAAACGTAAATGTATCTGGGTTGGAAATTTCAGATTTCACCGTAAGTAATGGTACCGTAAGTGCACTATCAGGTGGACCCAGTCATTATACCATTAACATTACACCGACATCTTTCGGTGAGGTACAGATTGTTCTGCCGAGTAATCAAGTGGTTGATGCTTTTTTTACAGAAAATGCGGCAAGCGATACGTTGAAATTATTCTTCATACCTGCACCAAGTGATTTTGGAATTTATGGGCCGGGCGGAGTTGGGAATGAAGCTGACTTGGCTTTTTGGTTGCGAGCAGACAAGAACGCATATACCAATGCTTCGCTGCTTGCGCAAGATGGCGAAACGGTTTATCAATGGAAAGATGAAATGGGAAGTACAACCCAAGCGTCACAAGGTAACGCGTCACAACGACCAACATGGGTTGCTACAAATGGAGTTGGAAGCAGACCCGCTATTCAATTTGATGGTGATAATGATTTCTTGCAATTAGAAGAAGTCTTAGCAGGAAGAAGCACATCGGCTTACGTAGTGGTTGAAACCGATTCAATTGGTTTCAATGATCACGGTTGGTTCGCTAGCGCGCGTGTTCCGAATGGTTATCTATTGCATCCATGGAAAAATGATTACTATTATCACAGTGAAGTATTGGATTTAAATGAAACGTATTCATCGAGCCCAATCTACTACATTGCAGATGCATCGGCGCCTCATATCTATGGATTTATTTATGGTCAGGATGATTTGCATCAAGTTTTTCAAACCGTTTATGATGATCACTTGTGGCCATTTCCAGGAGTAAATATTGGTCTTCGTGATGAAGTTACACCAATAAATATTCACATGGGTTGGGATTATGATGATCGCTTTGGAGATGGAAGAATAGGTGAGCATATTGTATACAGAAGAAGATTGTTTCAATCGCATCACCGCATTGTAAACACGTATTTAGGTGTGAAGTATGGCATAGACTTGGGTCCAGAAAGCCGATATCACATGTTGAATTTTGCAGAGGAAGTTATTGGTGTAGGTAGGGAAAATGATGGGGATAAACACCTGAAGGCTCAAGGTTCTAATGAAGTGCAAATCGAGGCTGGTGCGAATTTTTCGGATGGAAATTATTTCATGATTGGAAACAACATACAATCAATGGAAGTGTTAAATGATGTCTTCCCTTTTACTTCAAACCGGTTAAATAGAACTTGGGGTTTCAGTGCAACGGGTAACAATTTCGACATTACCTTTCGTATTGATGCAGCGTCTTTGAATGGTGTTTTTGATCCGCATTTGATTATTTCGCCAAATGAATCGTTCCTTCCAGCAGATGAAGTTTATTACTACGGAATGACTCTTGTGAACGGGTATTATGAAACCACAATTTTGATTAGCAATCTTGTGAACGGCGTATTTACTTTCGGTGATATTCCGCAAATTAATGTTTTGGAAAATTCGCTTTCACAGGTCATGGTATATCCCAATCCAATTTCCAATGAATTGAGCATAGACCTTGGACATGAGGTGTATGAGTCGACCAAAGTAGTCATCTATGCCGTTGATGGAAAAGCAGTTTACAGCTCACAATTGCAAAGTAGATTATCAAAGCTTACTGTTCCTCATTTGGCACAAGGTGCTTATTTTGTTGAATTGCAAAGTGGAGACGACAGGAAACGTGTGAAGTTGATTAAGAACTAAGTTGGTTTCAATGATGAAAATTGGATTGATTCTTCATGGTGGAAAAAAGGGGGCTGAGGAATTGCTTTCTCAATTTCATGATGCATTTGGGAAGTTTAATGTGATTTCAGGAAAGACAACGAAGCACGGCGAGGCTGAACCATTGGCAAAAGTGATGGCTGAGTTTGGTGTGAATGCCGTTGTTGTTTGCGGAGGTGATGGTAGTTTAAATCAAGCAGTAAACGGAATTCTTCAATCTAAAAAACCCGATACACCGCTGGCTATTTGGCCTTGTGGAACCGCGAATGATTTTGTTAAAACATTGGAAGTTCCAAATACATTGATTGCCTTAAAAAAGGCTATTGAAAATGCTAGATTTCGAGAGGTAGATGTTGCAGAAATAAAAAGAAATGATGAAAAGAAAAGTTATTTCATCAACGTAACAGACGTTGGATTGGGAGGCGGTGTGGCGCGTGATATGCAGAGATCTAAGCGTAGATTGGGTTCTTTCATTACGTACCAGCTGCTAATTTTAAAACAGTTAATGCTGTATAGAAAGAAACGAGTTACTTTTTCTATTGATGGAAAACCATATGAAGAGCGGGTCATGAATTTTGTTGTGGCGAATACGAAATATTTTGGTAGTGGACTTGGTATTTCTCCTGATAGTAATCCGTTTGATGGGAAGTTGGAAGTAGTTGTAATTGGCGACATTGGGCTTTTGGATTATTTCCGATTCATTTCCAAAGTTCGTCGTTGTGAAAAAATAGATTATCATAAAATTCACTATTTCAGCGGAAAAAAAATCGGCATTGAAACCGAAGTCCCAATGCCGATTGATATGGATGGTGAATTTATTGGTGATTCACCATTACAAATTGAATTGAATTCGAAAATTCAACTCGTTGTTGATTTAGAAGTTTCCTCGTAGTGTTAGTGTTACATTTCTGCCAGGAGCTGAAATGTTCGAAGCGAATACGCGGTAGTTAGCATCTAAAATATTTTCAATTCCAAGCATGACTTGCACATTTTCATGAAATTGATAACTAGCTCTTGCATTCAAAGTATACCATGCAGGCATTCCATTCGCAGTGGCATAGGCTTCATTATCCTCTGCGTTTAATCTGTAATCTTCCAATCGCTTCCAACCGTTGTACAGAACATAAAACTCACCACGGAATTTTTGCTGTTGGTAGGTGAATCCTGTTCTTCCGTATACAGGAG
>JBJTWB010000039.1:0-7098 GCA_046081505.1 Bacteroidota bacterium
TACCCAACGAATCAAAAGCTTTTTCTGGAGGGACAATTTCAGGGGTTGGATTTAAATGGAAAACCGCTGAGTCTATCGACGATTCAGAAAGTTTGGTCTTTTTTTTTTCCTCATCTTCATCTTCCTCTTCGATGAGAGTGAAGGGGTCCGGTACACTTGGAGGTGCATCGAAATCAAACGAGGTTTCTAAAGGCGCGTGCACAGGTTCTTGGGGAAGCTCTGTTGTGGGTTGTATGGGTTCAACCACTGGGTCCGGTTCTACAGACAAAGGCTCTACCTGAACTTCAACGGTAGTGGCACCATGGAAAGATAAGGGGTCTTCATCTTCCACCTCTTGAACGTGTCTTGGTTCTTGCTCCTTGGGTTTCGATCGAAACAATATGGCCAATCGCTTCATGGCAGCATCCACATGGTGATTGAAGTTGATAATTGCGAAGGTGATGGAGACGAATAAAATGCTTAAAAGTGTGCCCATCCATCCCAAATGGCTCACACACCACAGGGTAGACATTTTTCCATAACCACCTATGAATAGTCCGTTAATACGAAATTCAATACCGGGTAGAGGAGTAGTGACAGATTTGTGTGCGAAGAATCCGATCGCAAGGGGAACGAAAAGCAGCAGTCCAACGGAAACAGAAACTGATTTCCAAAGCGGAAATATATATGTTCCAAAAATCAACCGCAATGAAATGAGTAACAGTAAAAAGGGAATGCAAAGAGCTGTGATACCTGCAAATGTGAACATGAAAGCGTGCGCCAAATGTGCACCCATTGCGCCCATCCAATTGGCATATACGGCGCCTTCGGCGTTTGAAGTAAGTATGTATTGCTGATCTTGACTTCCAGAAAACAAATAAGAAATGCAAGAGAGTGTTAAAAAGAGAGAGAATAGAAAAAGAAAGAGACCCGCAATTCTTGCCGGACGCTCATCGCGACCAAGGTCTTCATTTCGTGTTGAATTTTCGTCCGGACTTGGTATATTTTTTTTTGCTCGGGCCAATTTGCGCGTTTTGGTTAAAATCTCGAAATTAGCGGAGATTTTGTGGTATTTCGGGGAGGTGTTCCGAGGGTTTTCAACATGGAAATCTTGAAATATTGCAATGATTTCGTGCGCAGTGTTGGAATTTCGGAAAAGTAATGTATATTTGCCGTCCAATTTCTGTAACAATGGCAAAGAAAGGTAATCGCATTCAAGTAATTATGGAGTGCACAGAGCACAAAGAATCAGGCATGCCTGGTACTAGTCGCTATATAACAACAAAAAACAGAAAGAATACTCCTGAAAGATTGGAAAAGAAGAAATTCAATCCAATTTTAAAGAGAATGACTGTTCATAAAGAAATCAAATAATTTAAGACATGGCTAAGAAGGTAGTTGCAACACTTCAGACCGGTGGTGGTAAGAACCACACGAAAGTGATTAAAATGGTGAAGTCACCAAAATCAGGTGCTTATTCTTTCAAAGAAGAGATTGTACACAATGATAACATCAGTGAATGGTTCTCTAAGAGCTAATTCAGTGCAAGCATAATTTAAAAGGCCTCACCTTATGGAAGGCCTTTTTTTATTTTTTACGATGAGTTTTTTTAAACGATTATTTTCCAAAGAAAAAAAAGAAAAACTAGACCTGGGTCTTGAACGAACCCGGGAAGGATTTTTCGGTAAATTGGCGCGTTTGGTGACCGGAAGAGCCACCATTGATGATGACATGTTAGATGAATTGGAGGAAGTTCTAATTACATCTGATGTGGGAGTTGCAACAACAGAAAAAATCATTCAGCGTGTTCAGGAGCGTGTAAGAAAAGAGCGGGCCATGCCAGCAGATCAATTGCAAGTTTTGCTGCGCGAAGAAATTGCAAATCTCCTAGTTAGTCATGGAGGTGAAGATCAAGAGGAAATTACCATTCCCAAAGTTTTAGAAGGCCCTTATGTTATCATGGTTGTGGGGGTTAATGGTGTTGGAAAAACAACAACTATTGGTAAAATAGCGTATCAATTGAATCAACAAGGGAAGAAAGTGGTGTTGGGAGCTGCAGATACGTTTAGAGCCGCTGCCATTGACCAATTGAAAGTGTGGGCTGAGAGAGCACAAGTGGATATCATTGCCCAAAATATGGGGGCTGATCCTGCAGCTGTGGCTTTTGACACCCTGCAATCAGCGGTAGCAAAAAATGCAGATGTAGTTATTATTGATACAGCAGGTAGATTGCATAATAAGGTGAACCTCATGAATGAGTTGACCAAAATTAAACGTGTTATGCAGAAGGTGGTTCCCAATGCCCCACATGATGTGATGCTGGTTTTAGATGGTTCAACCGGACAGAACGCTTTTGAACAAGCGCGGCAATTCACCGCGGCAACTGAAGTTACATCACTGGCTATTACTAAAATTGACGGCACTGCGAAAGGAGGTGTAGTTATTGGAATTTCTGATCAGTTCAGTATTCCAGTTCGGTTTATTGGGGTAGGAGAAAAAGCGGCAGACCTTCAAGTGTTTAATAGATTTGAATTTGTAGATAGCCTTTTTGCTCAAAAACAAGAATGAAAACAAAAACATTAAAGAAGAACAAGGTGAACGTAGTCACCCTGGGATGTGCAAAGAATATTTTTGATTCTGAAGTAATGATGGCGCAATTGAAAGCGAATTCATTTGATGTTGAGCATGAAAGTGAAGAGGCAGACGCGGAAATTGTCATTATTAATACATGTGGATTTATTGATAATGCAAAAGAAGAAAGCATCAATACCATTTTAGCTTGGGCAAAAGAAAAGGAAGAGGGTAATGTGTCTAAATTATATGTGACAGGCTGCCTAAGTGAGCGATACAAACCCGAATTGGAGCGCGATATTCCTGAGGTAGATGCCTTTTTTGGGACAAGAGAATTGCCTCGACTCTTAAAGACGCTAAAAGCAGATTATAAGCATGAATTGGTAGGAGAGCGTTTACTCACCACACCAAGTCACTATGCATATTTCAAAATTTCTGAGGGATGTGATAGGCCATGCTCGTTTTGTGCCATTCCCCTCATGCGCGGAAAACATTTGAGTACGCCAGAGGAACAGTTGATTCAAAACGCTAAAAATTTGGCTGCCAATGGAACAAAAGAGTTGATACTCATTGCGCAGGATTTGACTTATTACGGCTTGGATATTCACAAAAAAAGAACCCTCTCCGATTTGCTAAAACGGTTATCTGATGTTGAGGGAATAGACTGGATACGCCTACAATATGCATTTCCAAGCGGGTTTCCAATGGACGTCTTAGACGTGATGAATGAGCGTGAGAATATTTGTAAATATCTAGACATGCCTTTGCAACATGGAACTACAAAAATGCTGCAGGCCATGCGGAGGGGAATTACAAGGGAAAAAACAGATGCCCTCATTCAAGACATTCGAATGAAGGTTCCAGAAATTGCAATTCGAACCACATTGATATCCGGTTTCCCCGATGAGTCGAAAGAAGATCACACAGAACTTTTGAATTGGGTGGAAGCCATGCGCTTCGATCGGTTGGGTGTGTTCACATACAGCCATGAAGAAAATACACATGCGTTTGCATTGAAAGACGATGTACCTGCACGAACAAAGAAGAAAAGAGCCGATGAAATTATGGAGGTGCAATCACATATTTCTTTAGAATTAAATGAAGAAAAGGTGGGTAAGGTTTTCAAAACCTTGATAGATAAAGTAGAAGGAGATTATTACATTGGAAGAACGCAATTCGACTCACCTGAGGTAGATAATGAGGTGGTTATTCCAAAATCTGAAGGATACTTAAGAATAGGTGATTTTGCTGAAATAGAAATTGTACGCGCGGAGCATTACGATTTGATTGGAAAAATAAAAAATGCATAGTTGTGAACGAAGCAGTCAAATATCCAGTCATGGAGACCTTCACAAGTGTTCAAGGTGAAGGTGCTTTTTCGGGAGTGCCTTCGTTTTTTATTCGATTGGCCGGTTGCAATGTTGGTTGTGTGTGGTGCGATGTTAAAGCGAGCTGGGACAGCGAAGGGCACCCGAAAAAATCGGTTCGTGAACTTATAGATTCAGCAACTGCAAGCAATGCAAAGGTTGTCATTATTACGGGTGGAGAACCAACCATGCATGATTTGAATCCGTTAACCACCGAGCTAGCTGCTTTGGGATTCCGAGTGCACCTGGAGACGAGTGGCACGGAAACTTTAACCGGACATTTTGATTGGATTACATTTTCTCCAAAGAAGTTTAAAGAACCTTTAGAAGAATATTTTTCCAAATCTCATGAACTCAAAGTAGTAGTGAATCATGAAAGTGATTTACAATGGGCCGAGAATCATGCAAAAAGAATGAGCCCGCAAACGTCATTTTTCCTTCAACCTGAATGGGAGAAAAAAGAACGTATGATGCCTTTGATTTTCGAATTCGTAATAAAAAACCCACACTGGCGTGTGGGTCTACAAATACACAAGTATTTGAATGTAGATTAATTATTCGCGAATCACGCGGATTGTATTCCCCGTTTCATCGAGAACAAAGTAAATTCCTGAAGCAAAGGAAGTGAAATTGATTTGCCAAACTCCATTTTGAACTGAGACCAAATGTCCCTGTGCATTGTAAATACGAATGTCTGATTTTTTGCTGCATTGAATAATGCCACGTGTTGGGTTGGGATACAATGAAAATGCATTCGAATCATTGAATTCACTGATGCTTACCACTCCCTGATTGTTGCTGTAGTCTGGTGTGGTAACAATAAAGCTAACCCATTGAGCTGCCCCATCTGTGAGTCTTCCCAAACTGGTATCGGCTCCCATGTGATTCCAAACAATTTCATCAACGCGAGTTAATCCGTCGGGGCTGTATAGACCAACAAATTCATTGTTGTTATTCAGACTGAAGTTGCAGTGTCGAACACCTTCCGATTGAGAACCATCTGCAAAGAAAGTGAGCCATGAATAGGCCTGAACAGTTACACTATCGGGAAATGAAGTAGAGATTTGCCAACGTCTTGGATTATTGCTATCGTCAGACATGTAATATCCGGCAAGGCTAACTGCATGTCCGAGCGGATTGTAAATTTCCACCCAATCATCGAACTCACCAAAATTATCGGTATAGGTTGCAACATTGTCAGCCATCACTTCATTAATAACTACAGCATCTGGTGTAATGAAGATGAGTGTGTTGGAGTTGATTGGAGTTGCAGGGTTGAATGTAATGATTGACGGTGCTCCGTCTGAGGATCGACCTGCACTTTGACCCGGTTGTAGAGCAGACCAGGTGAGGGCATCTACAGTGGTTGTTCCATCGGGGGCGGTTAGGGTTGCTGTTCCCCCGGCTGGATTAATATTTAGTGCGGTGTGCGATGCTCCAAAAGCGAGGTCATTATCGCACCAAAAAACACGAAATGCTCCTGCAGGAATAACCGTATTGAATGGCTCAGTTGTAGGAATTTGCCATTGTGTAAGTGTGCCGTTTACACTGAGGTAATATCCACCCACATTGACTTGATACGGGTTGGGATTGTATATTTCAATCCAGGGGTCAAACTCAAATTCAGGGTCGTGATAAATGCCCGTATTTTCTGCTTGAATTTCATTGATGAAAAGAATTTCTGTATTGGGCGGAGTCTCGAAGTTAGATGCGTTGTAGGTGACATTATTGAAGTATTGAAGAGCAGGACAACCGTCGCACGATCTGCCATAACTAATATCTGTTGCCATCTGTGGGTAGGTCAGCTGGTCTATGATTGTTATACCATCAGGTGCAGTGAAGAAAACCGTTTCGCCATTCCCGCTGAGAGAGAAGTTGGTGTGATTTTCCCCTTGGGTCAGATTGTCTTTGTCTGCCCAAAAGATGATGTATCCGCCAGGTAGTACTGTAGTGATACCTGGATTGGTTGCTGGAATTTGATACATGGTGAGGTTCAAAGGGTCATCAGATAAATAGTATCCGGCCAGATTGATAATTCCGCCCGCATTGTAAATTTCAATCCAATCATCATATTCAAAAGCTACATCCATTTGACCAAAGTCATTTGAAGCAATAACCTCATTGATAAAAAGTGTCTGGGCTTGTGCCTTAAAGATGCCAACAAAAAATCCCAGAAGTAATACTAATTTTTTCATGTGTAAGATGTTAAGCCAAAGTTAACTGATTTTATGGAGTTAACTTCATTCCGTTGCTATTCCTAATTTTTGTTTTGCTTCAGAAATAGTAATCCTATTGCCATTTTCATAAGCTGTTATAAATGCATCGGGAATTGAACCATTTCGCAATTCATTTTTGAGTGCAGATGCTTCTTGAAGTGTTTTGAAATTTCCGGCCATGTAGCGAATATTCCCGTTTTTCATGAGTTCAACATGCAATGCGGGTAAGGATTCTAGCGCGTTATTTTTCGTAGGCTTTGTATAGACTCCCACCTGCACGGTAAAGAATATACCTTCAGAGGTTTCAATCAATTTGGCGGATACACCTTCTTCTTGATTATAGTATGTGGTATTTATACTGCCTTTAGATGAAACAGTATTTGTCAGAGAATTGATGTTATTGTTGGAATTTAAATTGTTAGAGCTGTTTTGACCAGCGTTATATGAAACCAATTCTTCTGTAGTCATTATTGCAGTGTAACCAACGCGTTTTCCATTCTTGTAAGCAACTATAAAAGCATCTTTGTATCCCATAGCGCGTATGGCATCACGAGCATTTTTAGCTTCACCATATGCCACAAAAAATCCGCTGCTGTATCGAATAAAACCATTGGCTTGTTGCTCGGCAAAAACAGGTGAGAACTGTGTGAATGTGTTATTCGATACTGGTCTTCGGAATGCACCTACTTGAATGGTGTAAAAGGAACCTTCGGGTATGGAAGTTAGAATTGGGATGGGATTAGAGTCGTTGTGAGGTTGAAGGCTATTGTTATCAATTGAACCGTAAACCGTTGAGGTTATAACGGCAGGAATTGTTAAACTGCTATTCCTACTATTGGATGCAGTGTTGTTCGAAGAGTTGTTGTTTGAATTGGTGTTGTTTGAATTGGAAGTGTTCGGTTCCGAGGTGTTGTTCGAATTTGTGTTGTTTGAATTTGTGTTGTTTGAATTGGAAGTGTTCGATT
>JBJTWB010000040.1:0-5063 GCA_046081505.1 Bacteroidota bacterium
GAATTTCAGATCCAGAGGGTAAACGAAAGGCCATAGGAAAAACATTCATTGATGTTTTCGATGAGGAAAGTAAATTGATTGAAAATGCCAAGTGGCTGGGGCAAGGCACTATTTATCCAGACGTTATAGAATCGGTCTCGGTCTCTGGTGGACCGTCACAAACAATCAAGAGTCACCACAATGTTGGCGGTCTTCCAGATTACATGAAGCTTCAATTGGTTGAACCGCTTCGTCCGTTATTCAAAGATGAGGTGCGACGCGTGGGAAGGCAGTTGGAAATTCCAGATGAAATTTTGAACAGACACCCCTTCCCTGGACCAGGTTTGGGAATTCGTATTCTTGGAGATATTACACGAGATAAAGTGCGTATTTTGCAAGAAGTAGATTATGTTTGGATAGAGTCGTTGAAGCAAAGCGGGTTGTATAATGAAGTATGGCAAGCAGGTGCAATCTTGCTTCCTGTTCAAAGCGTTGGTGTTATGGGTGATGAACGCACCTATGAAAATGCGGTTGCATTGCGGGCGGTGACCAGTACAGATGGTATGACTGCTGACTGGGCGCATTTGCCTTATGACTTCTTAGCGAAGGTGAGCAATGATATTATTAATAAAGTGAAAGGAGTGAATCGAGTGGTATATGACATTAGCAGCAAGCCTCCAGCAACCATAGAATGGGAATAATATTTTGGTTCGATTGATGCAATTGAAAAAATACATATGAGACTTTTAACCTTTCTTCTTTTTTTGGGAATCTTTTCAAATCAGCTTACAGCTCAAAGTTATCCCTATTACCATACGGTAGAGCAAGGACAAACGCTATACGCCATCTCTAAAAAGTACGCATGTAGTATAGATCAAATTAAAGCAGCGAATCCCGGTTTAACAGAGAACATCAAGGCCGGTTCGAAAATGTGCATCCCGTGTATTGGTGCTGTGGAAAAATTAGATTCTGAACCACTAAGCCAAGAAATTGTTGAGCAAATTGTTCAAGTAAAGACAGCTAAAAAAGAGAAGTACAGTATTGTTTTTTGTTTACCGTTTTCAAGCGGTGAGTCGAGTGCTGACTCTCTTGACGAGCGTTCACGAGCGCTCCGTCAGGTAGCTTTGCAATTGTATAGAGGGGCCATGATGGCCGATAAAAAATTAGAGTCGATTGGATTAAATGCGGAAATTTCAATATTAGATTGTGGAGGTTCGAAAGAGAGCGGGGATCGTGTAGTTAAAATTCTGGAAGAAAAAAATGCCGATCTCATTATAGGTCCTCTCTTCAAAGAATCTCTCATGTCTGTCATTAAATGGGCAGACAAAAACAATGCGCATGTGGTGGTTCCGATTAAAATGAGTAGTAAAATTTTATTGGAAGGAAAGAACGTGAGCAAGGTATATACCAGTGCAATTCCACAGTGGCATTATATGGTCCGATACGCCATGACTTCCAATCCGGGGTCAACTGTAATTGCAGTCTATGGAAGTAAAGATAAACCCGCAGCTGATGCAGCTAACTTAGGTCATATTTCGCTCTCTGGCGATTCTCTGAAAGCATTCAATTTGTCAGAAGGCACGGTGAGTTTAGTCAATTTCGTAAAGTCATGTAAGCAGCCCGTTGTAATTTTGAATACATGTTCAGATAAGAAAGAATGGAGCACAGCAGTTACCGCCTTAGCGGGTATAGACTACAAACTGGTTGGCGGTGAAGGATTCGAAGATGGAGAAAAATTGTCAAAGCAAACTAGAACGAAGACGGCGTTTGTCTTTTCAAAACCTGTTTTGTTGAATTATAATCAAAAGAGTGATTTGAAGTGGATTGCAGAATTTAGATCGAATTTCAAAGCAGAACCCAATGAATATGCTGTAATTGGTCATGATGTTCTCTTGTATTACGGAAAGGCACTTTTGGCTTTTGGAAGTGAATTTCAAGAGCATTTGAATGAGGTAGATGGGGCAGGTTTAGTGGGAATGGGATTTGATTTTTTTCGCGTTAGCGAAAAAGCCGGATTTGAAAATTCATTCGTGAATGTTGTTCAGAATAATGAAGGAATATGGATACAGAAGAACGCTTTGGACTCAAAATCTCTGATTTTCAAAAAAGAGTAGTTAATGACTTGTTGGCTATTCAAGAAAGTATTTGTAATGCGTTATCGCAAGAAGATGGTCAGAATTTTCAAGAAGATTTTTGGAAGCATACTGGCGGCGGCGGTGGTAGAACCCGAGTTCTAAAGGGTAACCACATTGAGAAGGGAGGAGTGAATTTCTCCATGGTCACAGGTGAGGTACCTCCTATGATGAAAGGAAACATGCATCCAGATGCAAAAACCTTTTTCGCCGCTGGAGTATCCTTGGTTATTCATCCTAAAAACCCTTGGGTTCCCATTGTACATATGAATGTCCGTTATTTTGAATCTGATGCAGGCGATGCATGGATTGGCGGCGGAATAGACCTCACTCCAATTTATGTTAATAAGGATGAAGCCAGAGATTTTCATAGCGCATTGAAAATGACATGTGATTCTTTTGATCCAGAATTTTATGTCAAGTTTAAGACTTGGGCCGATGATTATTTCTTCTTGAAACATCGAAATGAAACACGCGGTATAGGCGGAATTTTCTATGATTACTTGAAGCCAGAGACAACCAACGGTAAGTCCATTGAAGACATATGGGAATTCAATAAGGCAATAGGTCATACCTTCAATAAGGCCTACGTTCCAATTTTGTCAAGAAATAAAAATCGAGAATTCACTGAAGCGCATAAGCGTTGGCAATTGCTGCGCAGAGGGCGTTATGTTGAATTTAATTTGGTTTGGGATAAGGGAACATTGTTCGGTTTGCAAACAGGTGGAAGAACAGAGAGCATTCTCATGAGCTTACCTCAATTTGCTTCATGGGAATATTCCCCCGAATTTGCCCCAGATTCAGCAGAGCAGGAAACATTGAGTTATTTGCAGAAAGGATTCAACTGGATACAATAAAAAAGCCCCGTTACGGGGCTTTTTTATTTGGTATAATCCTCTTAAAGTCTGTTGTCATTCATCTTCACGCCGGGGAATCCGCCTTGATTGAATTTAAAATCATTATCGGAAATCTGCGGGTTGACTTTGAAATTTTTAATGCGATATGAAATATCTGAATTCTCTCGGGTTTTCACATTCACTTTTACCAATTCCAATTTTGTTTTGTCTATAAAAAGCGTAATGGTATGGAATGATTTTGATTTTGGATTCAGCGGAAATAAAGCTATTTCATAACAGGCAACTCCGTCTACGGTAGCATTTGCATTTTTCATATCATGCTTGAAGTCTTTGTTCCAGATGGTATACATTTCTGATGGATCGAAACCACCGTCTTTTACATCGGCCAAATTATCAATGGTGCAAGCGTTAGATTTTTTGTTGTAGGTCCATACAGTTCCGCCATCGCAATACACATTGTAATCCGGAAGATTAAGTTGATACTTATTTCCTTTTATTTTAATGGTGCCTTCTTGTTTGGTTGTTTTACCCGTTTTGGGATTGGTTAGGGTGGAAGTAAAATCAGATGAGGTAGTAGACCAAGATTTTGCTTTTGTGGATACTTTGTCTAGGATTTCTTTCGATGTTTGAGAAAAACTAACAAGCGATGTAAGTAATCCAAGGGTGAAGAGTAGATGTTTCATGGTGCAAATATATTTCACCCGAGGTTTTTCAAGAACTGTTCCAAACTAATTTCATCTGGAATTAATACTTTTCTTGCTTTACTTCCCTCAAAAGGCCCAATGATTCCCGCAGCTTCCAATTGATCAATCAATCGACCTGCTCTGTTGTATCCTAATTTTAGCTTGCGTTGAAGTAAACTCGCAGACCCTTGTTGACTGAGTACAATAATTCGAGCGGCATCTTCAAAAAGGGAATCTCGGTCTTGGTCTTCAAAATTTCCAATTTCCATGCTGTTCTCATCTTGCACTTCAGGCAAGTGGTAGGCGTGTGGGTAGCCTTGTTGGTTACCAATGTACTCTGTGATACTCTCTACCTCTGGAGTATCTACAAAACCGCATTGAATGCGCGTTAAGTCATTCCCTGTGCTGAAAAGCATATCCCCGCGTCCAATCAATTGATCGGCTCCACCGGCATCGAGAATGGTTCGTGAATCAATTTTGGAAGTTACACGAAACGCAATTCGAGCAGGGAAATTTGCTTTGATAAGTCCTGTAATGACATTGACTGAAGGTCGCTGTGTGGCCACAATTAAGTGTATTCCTATAGCTCGAGCCAATTGAGCAAGACGCGCAATTGGTGTTTCAACTTCCCTTCCTGCCGTCATAATTAAATCAGCGAATTCATCCACAACCAGAACAATGTATGGTAAATAGCGGTGACCATCATTCGGATTCAGCTTACGCTCAATGAATTTCTTATTGTATTCCTTAATGTTTCTGCAGGTTGCCGTTGTAAGAAGTTTATAGCGTTCATCCATTTCAATACACAAACTGTTCAGTGTTTTAACCACTTTACTGGTATCAATGATGATCGATTCAGCTTCATCTGGAAGTTTTGCTAAGAAATGGCGTTCAATTTTATTGAACAGTGTTAACTCTACTTTTTTCGGGTCCACAAGAACGAACTTAACTTGTGATGGGTGTTTTCTGTAGAGCAGGGAGACAAGAATTGCATTTAATCCTACCGACTTACCCTGACCGGTAGATCCAGCCATGAGTAAGTGTGGCATCTTAGCCAAATCGGTAACGAAAATTTCATTCGAAATGGTTTTACCCAATGCTATTGGTAACTCCATATCGGCATTTTGGAATTTATCGCTGGCAATGAGCGAGCGCATACTTACAACATCGGGTCTTGAGTTCGGAACTTCAATACCAATTGTTCCCTTACCTGGTATTGGTGCAATGATACGTATGCCCAAGGCCGCCAATGACAAGGCAATGTCGTCTTCAAGGCTTTTGATTTTTGAAATTCGTACACCGGGAGCAGGAATTATTTCATACAGTGTGACCGTAGGTCCAATGGTAGCTTTGATTTTTGAAATTTCAATCTTATAGTGATTGAGCGTTTCAATGATTCTATTTTTATTTTC
>JBJTWB010000041.1:0-11976 GCA_046081505.1 Bacteroidota bacterium
GAAAGAGCGCGCGCACAGTAGTTCCAAACAATGATGATGAGTCTTTTTTATTGAAAGATCTTCAGTTACTCACTTCAAAACCTGTTCTTTATTTATGTAATGTTGAAGAGACTTCTGTTAAAAATGGAAATGCATATGTTGAGCAAGTTCGTGAAGCAGTAAAAGATGAAGGGGCGGAAGTCTTGACCATTGGTGCAGCCATAGAAGCAGATATTGCCTCACTTGAAACATATGAAGAACGTCAAATGTTTCTAGAAGATCTTGGTTTGGATGAACCTGGAGTTTCTAAACTCATTAAAGCCGCATACACGCTATTGAAGTTGAAGACATACTTCACTGCAGGAGTGAAAGAAGTTCGAGCTTGGACCATTTATGAGGGATATACTGCTCCGCAAGCTGCGGGAGTTATTCATACCGACTTTGAAAAGGGCTTCATTCGTGCCGAAGTGATTAAGCTTACTGATTTTTTGAATTACAAATCAGAGGCAGCTGTAAAAGAAGTAGGGAAAATGGCTGTAGAAGGAAAAGAATACGTGGTGCAAGATGGAGATATCATGCATTTTAGATTCAATGTTTAAATCTTTTGCATACATATTTCTTTCGGTTGGTTTGCTTGCATGCGTGAACAAAACGCATATCCAATCAGATATTCGAAACGTAATGTTGCAACAACAAGACGCATGGAATGCAGGCAGTCTTGAAGGTTTTATGGAAGGCTATTGGAAAAGCGACTCGCTGCGTTTTTTAGGGAAAGATGGTGTAACCATGGGCTGGGATGCGAGTTTGCAGAGATACAAAAAAGCCTATACCACACCAGAGAAAATGGGCGTGTTGAAGTTTGAGCAATTACGAATTGAGGTGCTCAGCAACGAAGAGGCTTATGTAGATGGGCGATGGAATTTGTTTCGCTCATCAGATACGCTTTCCGGACATTTCACCTTACTTTGGAAACGTATTCATGGTCAATGGCTCATTGTAAGTGATCATTCAAGCTAAAAAATGCATCTATCCATCACCAATATTCTTTGCATTCTCATTGGAATTATCTCAGGTTTGAGTTTTTCAAAATATGATGTGCTGAATCGATTTTCTCTTCAACCTTATCGGGTAAAATACAACAAGGAATATTTCCGACTTTTTACTCACGCTGCGCTTCACAAAGACATGGGACATTTGTTCTTTAACTTGTTTGCTTTGTTTAGTTTCGGGAATGCGGTCGAGAGTCAAATGAAGTCAGAGCTCTATGTTATTTTGTTCGTTGGTGCTGTTTTGTTCGCGACTATTCCTGCCATGTATAAACAGCATAACAATGCCTATTACCAGAGCATTGGAGCAAGCGGAGGTGTGTCGGCGGTCATGATGTTTTTCATGGTGTTGTTTCCTGATGTGGAATTGTTGTTCTTTTTCATTTTACCCTTACCCGGATGGGCAGCTGTCATTTTATTTTTTGGATTGGAGTATTACATGAATAAGAAGTCAGGTACAGGAATAGCACATGATGCACATATTTCAGGGGCTATATTTGGATTGTTGTTTTTATTGATTTTGCATCCAACAGCTTACATTCGGTTTTTTCAGGCGGTTACAAATTCTTTTTTCTAATGCAGGTCATTTCCTTTCAAATGAAAAGTGCAATCAGTTGGTGGTTATTCGGACCTATACTTCTGATTGTTATGATTTCAGGGTATTTTGATTTTTTGGAGGAGCCGCATTCCATCTGGATCTCAATAGCAGTCTTGCTTTTTATTTCAATAATGCTGATTAACACCAAGTATACAATTTATGCCAACGGCACGTTGAAAGTGATTTCAGGGTTCATTCCTTTTTCCAAAATTGACCTCCATGATGTTACAGCGGTGGTTTATACCCGCAATCCAATTTCAAGTCCAGCGTTGTCACTGAACCGATTGGCGATTTATAAGGGAAATTCATTGCTCATTATTATTTCGCCCAGAAACCGGGAAGCCTTCATTGAAGAAATGAAAAAATTCAACGCTTCATTGTCAATAATATTGAAATGATTTTGTGAGGCCAACGACCTTTCTCGGTGAACAACCTTTTTTATTGAAGTATTGTCTTCTCAATCGATTAGATTACTTTTACCGAGACTTTTTGACCTCAAGACCATGTTTCGACTCTATGTCTTATTTGTACTTGCGTGGCTCAGTGCCCATGATTTGTCATCTCAAGATATTTTGCTTTTCAATGAGGATTTTGAAAGTCCGGTAATTGGATTTTCGCTTAATACTGCCGGCCCCAGCAGCAACAGCGGCAACAATCAGTGGGTGGTCAATAATGTTTATTCAGGAGCGCCAACTTATCCCAACACCACAGCCCAAAACGTCACCAACGGAGGCACTATCAGTTTTGCCCCCAACAGCAAGTATTTGCATATTCATGATGCTCCTTCTGGAATATTAAACACCAATTATGCTCCTGGGGCGGCTTCAGATCGATTTGCTCAAATAGCGGGCAACTTGTGCACTTTGGGAATGGACAATGTGCATTTTAGTTTTTTCTATTTATGTGAAGGTTCAGCTACTGCATTTGGTAGCATTTATTACAGCATTGACGGTGGCCCTTGGGTTCAGTTTGGCAATGCCCAATATTCGGGAATGACCAGTTGGCAATATGTGGACATCACTGACCCGGCTTGGGCCAATGTGGGCAATTTGAGTTTTGGTTTTCGTTGGCAAAACAATGCAGCCTCACCGCCCAACACCATGTCATTTGCAGTAGACGATGTCACCGCGGTAGCCACTTATTCAGTGTCGGCCCCTGTCACCATCAATGTGACGGCCGTGAGTCCCAATCCTGTTTGCCAAGGCAGTTTCGTAAGCATTTCTTACCAATTATCAGCACCCCTGTGTGACGGTAATTATCAGATAGAACTATCCAATTCGGCCGGCAATTTTCCGAGCCCATTCAACTCGTGGGTAATGCCCATCAACTATCCCACGACTTCGGGTACTATCACCGTCCAAATCCCCAATAATGTGCCTGTGGGTGGTTGTTATCGCTTCCGAATTAATCGGCTGTCACCACCACCTGTTATCACCGGCATAGCCTCAGCTTGTTTTGAAATCATCGCCTGTCCCAATGTGATCAATACCCTGCAGCCGGTGGTGACGATGGATCCATTTCCCGTGTGCGTGGGAAGTGTTATTGATGTACCGTTTACTTCCACCGGTATATACAATGGCAACAACAATTACATAGCACAACTTTCGAATCCTGACGGCACTTTCGGACCTAATCCGCCTACTGTGGGATCTTTCCCAAACAATGGTACATATGACCCGGCTTTGGGCCAATTGCCCGGTAATGTTTCGGGCTTGATACCACCTGCTGTACCCGGGTGTGGTTACTATATTCGTGTTATCAGCACAAATCCTCAAGCGATAGGCGTGCCTTGGGGACCTTTTTGTATTCAAGAATGCGATATCATGACCAATGATATGCAGGATTTGGATTTTTGTATTCACTCTTGTTCAGTCGATCCGGACGGGGAGACCCAAACCATTGACATAGATGTCAACACTTACGATAATGCTGCTCAGTATGGGCCGAACAATCTGTTCCAAACTCAATTGCTCAGCTCACAGACTTTTGCCCAAATAGGACCGTTGGGCATTTTAGGAGAAGTACAGGCCACCGGCAGCACTACGTTGGACGTGCATGTTCCTTGCAAAGAAGAATTGCCGGCTGCGGGAATTCCGACGGGTATGAATTACATGCGCATCGTGGCTACAGAATCATCCACACCTGACAACGCATTGGGTAGTTTAATCAGAGTGACCATAGGGGTTTATCGAGATGAGCCACAGATAATTCAGAGTTACAAATACCCATCGGGAATTCCGAGTGACGTTTTCTGTGTTGGAGAGACAGTCCAGCTGCTTTTCAGCCCTTATGCCTATTCAGACAATAGCACTTATATGTGGCAGTGCAATGGCATCAACGGAGGACAGCCTTTTGTTTCCCCTTCAGGAGCCAACAGTAATTCGCTCTATGTCATTGTGAATTCACCCGGACAATTGAACTTTCAAATTCAAGAAACCAACTATGGCTGCGTGAGTGAATGGTCTCCTGTTCACAGTATCACTGTGTTGGGTGCGCCCAATGCCAACATCGTTGGCCCAACCGCTATTTGTAGCAATGATACAGTCAATTTCCAAGTGCCTTTTTATCCGAATACTTACTATGGATGGTCGAGCAACGTGCCACAGGGAAATATTGCCTATCAGGACACGTCCAATAACGTTCTCAATATTTCCATTAACCAAGTGGGTACTTATACGCTCAATATCAGCGTTCTCAATTTGTGTGGCTCCGACTCGGATTCGCACACTGTGACCGTCAATCCCGCACCCACTATCAATGCGGGTAATGACCAGACCATTTGTTTGGGAGATGATGCCCAACTGACTGCCGTTGCGAGTAGTGGAAACAACTTCACGTGGAGTACAGGCGGAGTCAACATCGGCAACGGGGCTTCTATTACGGTAACCCCTTTGCAAACAACTACATATACAGCTAAGGTGGTGGCTCAAAATGGGTGTGATGCATCGGATCAGGTCACCGTTAGTGTTCAAGAGCCTGCCCCTGCAACTGTGTATGACGATGTGATGTGCCCGGGAGGACAGAATCAATTGACGCTGAATGCACCCATACCCGGGCAGCAACTTTGGAGTACCGGAGCCACCGGCCAAAGCATCGTAGTCAACAATCCGGGTACTTATGGACTTGCCACTACCATTGCAGGCCAAATTTGTCCCACGTTATCTGAGTTTCAAATCACACCAATTAGTCCGGCCCCGGCCACGATGCTCACAGACAGCATTTGTCCGGGAGGTGGTAATGACGTTTTACTCACAGCTCCCGACCAAGGAACCTATTTGTGGAGCACAGGATCTACCGCGCAGACCATTACAGTTCATAATCCGGGCACATATTCTGTGAACATCTACCACCCCGGCCAGATTTGTGAAGACGTTTATCAATTCGATGTCTTTTCCTTTTCACCGCCTCCGGCCACACAGCTGACTGACAGCATTTGTCCCGGAGGAATGAACCAGATTTCACTTTCTTCACCAATTGGAGGCACTTCATTTTTGTGGAATAATGGCAATACCGGGCCGATTTTAGGCATTAACAATCCCGGAAATTATAGTTTGGAAGTTTTTCAAGCAGGTGAGCGATGTCATGAGGTCTTTAATTGGAATGTGCAGCCCTTGACACCACCCGATGCCATCCAATTGTTGGACAGCGTGTGTCCCGGAGGACGTTTCCCCATCGAGCTATACGCTGATGAGCCGGGTGTTTATTCATGGAACACAGGACAAACCTCTCAATTTATCAGTGTTAATGACACCGGATTGTATGTCGTGCAGATTTTCGCTGCGGGATTGCGCTGTCCTCGAACTTTGGCCTATACGGTGATTCCTGACACTTGTATTGCGCGCCCCGATTTGTTCTTGTGGGTGCCCAACGCTTTCACTGCCAATACTGATGATTTGAACGATTACTTCTTGCCTATTTTTTCCGATCCTCGGTTGGTAGCTGACTATGAGTTGCTCATCTACAACCGTTGGGGACAACAAGTCTTCAAGACCGAAGATTTGACTCAGCCGTGGATTGGCAATCACAAGGATGGTGAGTATTATGCACACCCCGAAATATTCGTGTACATCATCGAGTACAGGCAAGTCGATGTATCGGAGCGCATCAGGCTGCGAGGGCATATCACTGTAATTCGATAGTGACAAGAAAAAACCCCGACCGATGCCTTGGGCATTAAATTCGATTCGCAGCTTTTCTTCACCGTTGCGGTGAATGATTCGGTGCGTAGTGGGCCGGGTTCTATGTCTTGTTGCCTCGTGCCTTCATTGAAGAAATGAAAAAATTCAACGCTTCATTGTCAGTAGTATTGAAATAGGCACAATTTTAGGCGCTTTATAGCGGTTATATTTGTTTCATGGCCGAAGTGGATACCACACCAGCATTAGAACCCAATAGCGGAATTCAAGCCCCTAAAAAGAAGTGGCTTAGACGCATGCTGATGTGGTTATTTTTTTTGCCAATAATTCTAATCATATCTCTTGTTCTGTTGTTGCAAGTGCACGCGGTTCAGACTTGGTTGGCGCATCAAGCTTCAGATTATTTCAGTAAAGAATGGAATACAACCGTTCGAATCAATGAGCTTCGGGTTGATTTGTGGGGGGAAGTTCATTTTACAGATTTACTCATACTTGACCAAAAGCAAGATACGCTGGTAAATGTACCAACCTTTACCATTACAGATTATGATTATAATTTTTCTACAGGTAATTTTCAGATTGAAGGAATTCAATTGAAAGATGGAACCGCTAAACTTTTGAAATACAAAAATGAAGAGCATTGGAACTATCATTTTCTAATAGAATATTTTTCAAGCGACACTCCCTCATCTTCAGAGCCCTCAGATGGGTCTTTCAAGATTCAGTCCTTAGTCATGGAGAACATGCACTTGATTTACAAAAATGAAAATGCGGTTGCAGGCGACGCACGCGAGTGGAATTTTGAGCAATTTGAATTGAATCATCTCACCGTGCAAGTTTCTGATTTTATCATGGAAAAGTCAGATGTATTTGCAACCATTGAACAAGCCAATTTCAAAGAATCTAAGTCAAATTTTGAAGTCAAACAATTGCATGGATGCATACATATTTCCGAATTGGGTTATGCGGTCACAGACTTATTATTCGCAAGTGGAAACAGTCAAATTGTAGGGGACCTCTCATTGTCGGTTCAAGATACTGCGCAATGGAAATATGCAGACTCTTTAATGCAAATACAGGTAAATGTATCTGAGTTGAATTTGAAACCTTCAGATTTCAAAGCGTTTACGCATCAGGTTGATGGATTAAATCAACAGTTCTACATGCGTGGGCAAATAGTTGGAACACTGCGTGATTTAAAACTAAATGGAATTCAAATTGAAACGGGAGAAGATACCTATGTATCGGGAGACATGGAGTTGAAGAATCTTGCCGGGAATGAAGGTTTTTCTTATTCTTTTCAAACAGAGAACATGCAACTCACTTATGCAGATCTCATTCAAATTCCAAATTACCCATTCAATGAAAATAGTGCATTGCCGTTACCAACCAACTTGGCTTACTTGGGAACATTAGAATTTAAGGGGAATGTTGCTGGATCGGCAGAAAGTGCAGAGCTTGAAGGGAACTTCAATTCAGATATTGGATCGTTGTACACACAATTAAAAGTAAGTGGATTACAAGATAATTTGAACTATTCTGGTAAGCTTGAATTGAAGCAGTTCAACTTGGCTGAATATTACCAAAATCAAGATTTAGGTATTGTAACGGCCAATCTCGAAATTGAGGGGAGTGGCACGAAACTCCAGGATCTGGAGCTGAATTTCAAAGGTGATATTCAAGAATGCGGATTAATGGGGTATACCTATCGCAATATCTCCACTGACGGTACATTTAAAAAGCAGTTTTATAATGGACAGTTACAAGTTCAAGATGCCAATGTGCAATTGGATTTTGATGGGCAAATTGATTTTTCAACGCCTGCTCCAATTCTAGATTTCGATTTGAATTTGCAACAGTTAAACTTAAGTAAAATTGGGCTTGTTGAAGATCCTGGAGATGTTGTGCTGGAAGGGGAGTTTCACGCTTCACTGCAAGGGCTATACTTAAATGAAATGAAAGGAGAACTGACTGGTAGTAACGTATCTTATACCAAAAATAATCAGGTCAATACCATCGATTATTTCACACTTGATGCGGAACAAGGTGATCAAAGGCATCTCACTTTAAATTCTGAAATAGGAAAAATAGAATTGTTGGGAGAGTTTAAATATGATGAGCTTGGATATGCTGTGCAAGATATTCTCTCGGAAATTTTACCTGGATTTGAACCAAGCAAGCGGGAGCATGCGCAACAAAATTTCAATTTAACTGCACGGATTAAGGATTTTGATTTCATACAAGCCGCATTTATTCCTGAGTTGTCTTTAGCAACAGGAACCTCCTTGAATCTTGAAGTGAATGAATCGAATAGAATATTGTCAGGCACCTTTGGTACAGACTATATTTCGTATGAAAACATAGAAGTTAGAAATGCCGTAGCAGACATTTCAAGAGCTGATGGATCCATTTACTTTGTTCTTGGTGCTGAGCAAGTATTGAGTGATTCAGAAGTGATTGTAAACGAAGTTTCGTGGGACACCCGTTCGTTGGGAGATACCATTTTTAGTGCGCTAACATGGGGTGCTCCTTCGGATTGGTTGAAAGGAGATATCAACGGTGTGTTCTTCTTGAGAAGTTTAACTGATTTGAGATTTGAATTTGATCAAAGTTCAATTCAACTCAATGGAGGGAATTGGTATTTCAATGATCAATGTGAAGTGGATATTTGTGAAAATGAGTTGGCTGTAAGTCAGTTCGGCTTGCGTCAAGGCAATCAATTTATAGCAATTAATGGTGTTGTTTCAGATTCACCCTATGAGCAGTTGAGTGTGGAATTGAACAATATGAATTTAGACCAATTGAATCCCTACCTGGGTGAATCCATGAAGTTGTTTGGTGAGTTAGATGGAAACGTAGCTTTGAGAAACTTATATGATAGTCCAATAGCCGCAGCTGATCTCACGCTGTCTGATTTAAAATTGAATGAATATAATTTGGGAAGTGTCTGTCTCAAGAGTGCTTGGGATCCTGGAAAAAAGAAAGTAAGAGTGGATGGCGAATTGGATCAAGCGGGTTCAACACCGTTGCGATTTGCTGGTTCGTATTTACCATTTGAAGACAAGAATTCGCTCGATTTCTTGGTGACCTTAAATGCGTTTGATTTAGATGTACTCAATGCCTTTTTGGGGCCAGATGTGCTTACGTTAGAAGGAAGTGCCTCAACCATGTTAAGTGTGCAAGGTGAGCCAGAATCACCCAAATTGAATGGCGAATTGTTTCTTCAGAACACCAAAATTGGAGTTCCATTCTTACAAACCACTTACACGCTTTCAGATAAGATAAAAATTACAGAGGACATGTTTGCTTTTGCAAATGTGAAGTTGATTGATGAAGAGAACCATGCCGGTACTGCAACGGGACAAGTGTTCCATGAAGAGTTTTCGAATTGGAGTTACGATGTGTTTATTGAGATGGAAAAGCCCATGTTGGTCATGAACACCACGGAAGATGATAACAGTGATTTTTATGGAAGAGCTTATGCAACGGGTTATGCTGAAATAAGTGGACATGATGACAAAACGGAATTTGAAATAGTCATGAAAAGCGAAAAAGGAACCACTTTCAATTTGCCCATGTCGTCATCAGGTGATCAACAGTTCGACTCGTTCATTCGATTTGTGAATCCGTTAGACACTGTAAAAAAGTCAGAGCCCAAGGCAGACTTGAGTGGATTGTCTTTGAATATGCAACTAGACGTTACAGAAGATGCGGAGTTTCAGGTCATTTTCGATGAGGCCGTTGGTGATGTCATGAAGGGAAGGGGCAAGGGCCATTTATCTTTGACCGTTAATCAGCTCAGTTCACTTGGCATGTATGGTTTTCTTGAGGTCACCGAAGGAACTTATTTATTTACGCTTAAAAACTTGGTGAATAAGCCATTTGCAGTTAAGCCCGGCGGATACATTGCCTGGTATGGCGACCCATTAAAAGGTGAACTTGATTTAAAAGCGGTATATAAAGCGTCTGCAAACTTAAATGATTTATTAGGAGATGCATCACAGAACAACGGCAAACGAGCACCCGTGAATCTACTCATGAATCTACAAGGAAAAATGATGAATCCAACCATTGGGTTTGATATTGAACTACCGCAATCAGATGAGTTGGTAAAATCTCGAGTGGCGAGTGTTATTTCAACAGAGCAAGAACGAAACAGACAGGCCTTTGCCCTTTTGGTGATGGGGCGTTTTGTTTCCCCACCAAACATTACGCAAGCCGCTCAGCAAAACGGCGGAGGAGTAGGGTTGGCGAATAACGGTAGTGAATTGTTGAGTTCACAAATTTCCAATTGGTTAAGTCAGATTAGTGATGATTTTGATCTTGGATTTAACTACAGACCCGGTGATAAAATTTCGAATGAAGAAATTGAATTGGCATTGTCTACGCAATTATTCAATGATCGAATTACGGTGAGTGGAAACTTTGGTGTAGCGAGGGGGAATACTGAAAACCAAAGCACAAACTACATTGGCGATATTCGAATTGAATACAACATTACACGTGATGGTAGGGTGAAATTAATGGTTTACAATGAAAGTAATAACCAACGCTTGACTGCAGTTACTCAAAGTCCATATACACAAGGGGTAGGCGTTGTTTACCAGGAGGAATTTGACAACTGGGGTGAGTTTGTTTCAGGATTGAAGTCTTTGTTCGACAAGCAAAACTTGAAATTGACTCCGTAATTATTTTTGTTTGAATTTCTGAATGGCGGCTTTGGTAAAGTCGCTCAAGACCAATCGTCCTGAAATTCCAGCACGCTCTGTCAGAAGTGTATCCCAATTTTCAGTGCCTTCCCAAAAAATCTTTTTCAACTCAGACATGGCCTCTGGATTGCTGTTGCAAAGCTTTTGAGCTAGGCTTTCTATTGCAGCGTCCATTTCTTCGGTAGTTTCGAAAATAGCAGTGTATAGCCCTTTTTCACGCGCCCATTGGGCCGATTGCCATTCGCTGGCATTGATTGCCAGTTGAGACATGGCAGATAAGCCAATTTTTCTTTGAACGGCAGGACCTACAACGAACGGACCAATACCTACTACGAGTTCGCTTAATTTAACAGACGCTTGGTTAGTGGCAAAGCAATAGTCTACAGCAGAAGCTATACCTACACCACCGCCAACGGCTTTGTTTTGAACGCGACCAATGACAAGTTGAGGAATTTTTCGAAGGGCATTGATGACCAATGCAAAACCCGTGAAAAAAATTAGACCAGATTCTTTTGAATCAATGGCGATGAGTTCGTCAAAACTAGCGCCTGCACAAAAGGCTTTTTCGCCTTCGCTTTTCAGAATAACTACTTTGACTTCGGAATCATTTCCAACCAAAGTAATTGTATTGGCTAATTCTCTCAGAAGTGCTCCAGGTAAAGAGTTGCTCTGTGGGTGATAGAAGGTGATGGTGGCAACACCGTTGACTTTTTGAATTGATACGTTTCCTTGTTCCATTGTGTAAGAAAAAAATGGGCTGCAATTGCAGCCCAACATGTTTAACCTCTTTTAGCAATTGGCACATAATCACGAAGATCATGACCAGTATAGATTTGTCTCGGACGGCCAATAGGCTCTCCTTGTTCAACCATTTCTTTCCATTGTGCAATCCAACCCGGTAGGCGACCTAAAGCAAACATTACGGTGAACATTTCGGTTGGAATTCCTATGGCTCTGTATATGATACCAGAATAGAAGTCTACGTTAGGATACAATTTTCTTTCAACGAAATATGGATCTTTCAAGGCTACTTCTTCAAGTTGTTTTGCAATGTCTAGAACCGGATCGTGAATACCTAATTTATTGAGCACATCGTCACAGGATTTTTTAATGATGCGAGCACGTGGATCGAAGTTCTTGTACACGCGGTGACCGAATCCCATAAGACGGAAAGAATCATTTTTATCCTTTGCTTTTTCAACAAATTTTGCAACATTACTGCCGTCATTTTTAATGCGTTCAAGCATTTCAATTACCGCTTGGTTTGCTCCACCGTGCAAAGGACCCCAGAGTGCAGCAATACCTGCTGAAATGGATGAGTACAAATTGCTTTGTGAAGAGCCTACCATGCGCACAGTTGAAGTTGAACAGTTTTGTTCGTGGTCAGCGTGTAAGATGAGTAATTTATTTAACGCATCATCAATCACAGGGTCAATCTCATACTCGAAAGTTGGCAACGCGAACATCATGTGCAAGAAGTTCTGCGTGTAGCTGTATGCATTTTTTGG
>JBJTWB010000042.1:0-4461 GCA_046081505.1 Bacteroidota bacterium
AGACTGACACATAATCAAGACATTTATTCAAACTTTCAAAATAGGCTGAATCTGTTTGTGAAATTGTATTCTGCAACAATGCGTTGGGAGGTAATCCATGACCATACCTGGGTTTAACCACAACGGGATAATCCAAAATTAACTTTTGAAATTTCGGGTGTAAGAGCTTAATAAGCTGCTTCATTCTCTTCTTGTTTCGGTTAACGTCTCATGCGAATGTACTACCTTTGCACCAAAGACCGAAGAGGATTCATCGCTCATTGAAAAATGAGAGGAAAGTCCGGGCAGCGCAGAGCACCGTACCTTGTGAAAAGTGAGGGATGTTCAATGTAAATTGAACAGACAGAGAGGGCCGCAGAAAATATACCGCCTTCGGGTAAGGGTGAAATGGGGGTGTAAGAGACCACCGCATCTCTTGGTAACAAGAATGGCTTGGTAACCCTTGCGGGCTGTAAGACCAAATAAACCGGGGTAAACAGATTCGTTCTGTTTGGAGAGTTGCTCGCTCAATCTCGGAGGGTAGGTCGCAGAGATAAATGATGAAATAAAACAGAACCCGGCTTACGCTCACGTTCTTTTACTTTTTATTGAATGATGAAATACACCACTATATCTCTTCTGGTATGCATACTTTATCTGGGTTCTTGCACACATTATGAAACTGAATTTTGCGCGCGCATGCACAGTGAGTTTACTGAAGACACCTTAAAAAACATTCAATTTGGGTCGTGCATGCGCGAATACAAGCCCTCTCCTATTTTAGATGTGATTGCAGATCAAGACCCCAACATATTCATCTTTTTGGGAGACAATGTATATGGAGACACCAAGTGTGTGGATGAATTAAGAAACAAATATGCTATTCTGAGTTGCAAGCCTGAATTCCAGCGGCTGTCTGCTACTTCAGAGATACTAGCTGTATGGGACGATCATGATTATGGGGGGAATGATGTCGGATATGAGTATGAAATGAAAAAAGAATCGAAATCGGTTTTTTTAGAATTTTGGCAAGTTCCGGCAAGCAGTGAACGCTTTCAACATGAAGGCAATTATGAAGTTCGTTACTTTGGATCAAGTGGCCATCTGGTGCAAATTATACTGCTCGACACACGCAGTTTTCGATCTGAACTTGAAGAAAATAATGACAACGATTATGTGCAGATGTTCAATACATCTAAAACCATATTGGGGGAAGATCAATGGAATTGGTTGGGCAATCAATTCATGCAACCCGCCGATGTGCGTATTGTTTGTACCTCTACCCAATTCGGAACCGAATACAACGGCATGGAATCGTGGGCCAATTTCCCATTGGAACAAGAACGTATGGCGCAGACCATTGTGAATACACAAGCTAACGGCGTTTTATTTATCAGCGGAGATGTGCACTATGCTGAGTGTTCGAAGCGCTTGTATCCGAATTGTTATCCCTTGTACGACATAACTTCAAGCGCCTTGAATCAGAAAAACAGCGGTATAGCAGATAACCAATACAGAACCTTCGATGCCTTTAATCAACCCAATTTCGGTGAGTTGAAATTCAATTGGCAAGGGGCCAGCACGACCATAGAATGTGCTATAAAAGATGAGAACGGAAGCATTGTAAGAAGTATGGTTATACCGCTTAGCGAATTACAATTTTGATTCTGCTATTTTCTTTTCTTCTGGCGTATTCACATTCATTAAAACCGAATTATCATTCGGCTCAATTATTTCCACTTCTGAATTGAATAGCATTTTCCTTGGACATTGAAAACCATTCGCCCACCACGCTATCAATGCATGCATGGCAGCGGGTTCATAGATTGTTGCTAACGGCTCTGGTCCGCCATCCATGGGTGATTTAAAGCACGTCGCCATTTTTCTTGGATTACGCATTTGAATCAATGCAGATAAATGTTTCACATTCATCAAAGGCAAATCGCAAGCTATAACGAGCCAGGCGCTGTTTGGATTGAATTTCATGGCTGAGACAATTCCACCCAACGGACCCGCATCTTTCAAAAGATCAGGAATGGTCTCAACACCAAATGAATCTCCCCACTGTTGTTGACTCTCTCTCACCGATAAATAGGGTTTCAATTCCAGTTGATTGGCCAATTGAATGATTCTATCTAACTGCACTTCATTGTTGTATTTCAATACTGCTTTATCTTCTCCCATTCTCTTGCTTTCGCCACCAACTAAAATCAACATGTTCAGCTTTGAAACAGCGAAATAAAATGAAATAAAACTTCCTAAAAACTCAGACTCAGTATACACCTTCGTTTCACTTTCTTTGAATTCTTGAAGATATTCTGGAAGCCCTGTATTTTCATTACAAATGATGGCCACAACGTTCGTCAGTTGGTCTCTTCGTTTCAACAAACTCTCTTTTTTCTTTTCGTTCGCAACAATGATCTGAGCAGATGCAGTATGATGATTTCCATTCACAACCGCACCACCATAGTTCGCCAATGTTGTGCTATTCAGAGGCCGTTCTTGAGTAATAGAAAAACCACTTGTTTGCGTAGTCAACTTATTCGAAATTTCTTCTGAAATCTGGTGTTCCGCATCAACCAATACCAAACTCTGATTTGCTGCACGAGTAATTTTATCGAATAAACTGCTGACCTCTTCACAGGTTGTTCCGTAAATGGCGAACTCACGCTTATGCCAATGATTTTTTGATAGCAATGTTCTCATTTCCGACTAAAATCTGACTTACCGCCTTTTTTTTCAATTAACCCAATACCCGAAATTTCAATTTCGAAAGAGAGTGCTTTAACCATATCATAAATGGTAAGAGCAGCAACGCTAACTCCCGTTAAAGCTTCCATTTCAACGCCTGTTTGACCCGTGCATTTGACCTCTGAATAGATATAGATTCCATCATGAACAATTTCCATTTGCACGTCAATAAAAGAAACCATGAGCGGATGACATAAGGGTATCAAATGGCTTGTTTGCTTTACAGCTTGAATACCTGCAAGTCTGGCTGTTTGAATGACAGCGCCTTTTGGTGAATTCCATTCACCGTTTTGAAACAAGTCCAAAATTATTTTGGGTAATAAAACTTTACCTTGCGCTTTAGCAGTGCGAAAGGTGGCGTCTTTTGCAGTTACATCTACCATTTGAGCTTTGCCATTCGGCTGCACATGTGACAATTGATCCATGAAACAAAATTACATTAGACTTGTAAGAATTTCGAAGTTTTATGAATGATGCAACTTTTCGTATCCTTATATCATCCTTATCTTCGTGCTAGGCATGCAAAATAAGTCGGGAATGAAAATAATCTTAACAGGAATCGTATTCTTGTTCTTGTCATTCTATAGTTCTGCAAGCCATTTGATTGGCGGAGAATTGTACTACACACACATTGGCGGGAACAATTATACAGTTACTTTAAAAATTTTCAGAGACTGTGGTCCCAACAATACGAACGGGACAGATTTCGATGCTGCCGTTTCAATAGGGGCATTTTATACAAACAGCAACGGCCTATTTACTGAAATTTCTATTAATTTAATTTCAACCAACGTCACTACAATTCCTGTAGTTTTAGACAATCCCTGTTTTATTTTACCTCCTGACGTTTGTGTGGAACAGGCCATTTATTCCGGAACAATAACACTGCCGCCCGTGGCCGGAGGATACACGTTGGTTCATCAGCGCTGCTGCTTTCAACCGAGTATTGATAATCTCACTGCACCACAAAATTTAGGCGTTTCATACTCAGCTCATGTGCCGGGAAGTAATGAATTGAACGGCACAAATTCCAGTCCTCGTTTCACTAATTTCCCCCCACCAGCCTTGTGTAAAGATGCAGAGTTCACCTTTGACCACAGTGCAACCGATCCTGATGGCGACCAAATTGTATATTCTTTGTGCGCTCCCTATTTGTTCTCAGATCCTACTGCCCCTGCTCCAGCCCCACCAAATAATCCGCCGTATGGTTTGTTGAATTATGGCCCGGGCTTTTCACCAACATATCCCATTACGAGTAATCCAGCATTTACCATTGATCCAGTTACAGGTCAGATTGAAGGAACTGCAACCGCTCTTGGCCAATACACAATTACAGTTTGCGCGGAAGAATATCGAAACGGTGTTTACTTAAGTACAACCCGACGAACCTTTCAATTCAACGTAACCATTTGTGATCCGTCCATATTAGCGGCCGTTCCAGAACAAACATCTTTTTGCAATGGACTAACCGTTAGCTTAACGAATGAAAGTACGAATTCAAGTTTTTGGCACTGGGATTTTGGAGTTCCGTTCGAGGTTTATGACACAAGTAATGTTGAGAATCCTACATTCACATATCCCGGACCAGGAGATTACACCATAACGTTAATTGCCAATCCGGGATGGTCATGCGCAGATACGGCCACAACAACATACACGGTTTACTCTGAAATTGACCCCATCATAACGCTAGGCGATTATGCCTGTGTAAACAATACTGACGAATGGGAG
>JBJTWB010000043.1:0-1786 GCA_046081505.1 Bacteroidota bacterium
GTGAAGACCTGCAAACTTTGGATAGAGCAGGGGGGTGGTACGAAGACTTAACTTCGGTGACACATCGAAATTGAAAAGGTGTGCGTCAACATGCGCGTCTAAGATTTGTAATGCATACACGCCAATTAAACTGAGGTAGGAAATGTCTAAATATTTTTTGTAAAGTAAACGGTTGTAATCCAATTGTGAATTGTTTAAGCCTGCTGCAATTCCATCGGGATTGGTATTGGGATCATTGTCATTGTATGCAATGAATGCATTTTTCCAGAATCGGTGTGATTGTGTATTGGTGTGAATGAAATACACGCAAGTGCCGATGCCTGCCAGTGCAATGGGAGTTTTCCAGTACTTGTGATTATAAATTTGCCCAAGTCCTGGGAGCAATGCACTCGATAAGGTTGCCTTGAGCGGACTGTGAGGTAAATTCCAATTGCGTTGAAATTGAGACGAGTCAGTTTGACCTTGACTGATACAAAAGGAAAATGCAAGTGTGAAAAAAAGCAAATACCTCATGAATTCAAACCAAGCATGTCTATGATTCGAGACAAGTCATCATCCGTGGTGAAGGGTATTTCAACTTTCCCAAGTCCACTTTCATTCCGTGTAACCTTAGCTTTTTTACCAAAACGTAATTTGAGGTCAGCTTGCATTTTTTGAACCTCGAGCGGCATTAGGGCTTTGTTTGACTTAAATAATTTCGGCGCATCATCTTCTTTGACCAACTCCTCAACCTTTCTCACGCTCAAATCTTTTTCCAGAATGAGTTTGAAAATGCGCAATTGTTTAGACTCTGGTTCGGCATTAATCAAAGCTCTCGCATGTCCCATGCTCATTCGTTTTTCAATGATTCCCAGTTGAATTTCAGGAGGCAGTTTTAACAATCGAACATAATTGGTCACCGTAGTGCGGTCTTTACCAACACGTTCAGCCAGCTTTTCCGTGGTTAAGCTACATTCCTCCATAAGGCGCTTGTAGCTAATAGCAATCTCAAGTGCATTTAAATTCTCGCGTTGAATGTTTTCTACCAGAGCCATTTCAAGCATTCCTTGATCATCAGCTTCTCTGATATAAACAGGAACTTCCGTCAAATTCGCCAATTGACAAGCTCGGAAGCGACGCTCACCCGAAATGATTTGATACTTTTGAGAAGAAACCTTCCGAACTGTAATGGGCTGTATGAGTCCCAATTCAGAGATGCTCTGGGCGAGTTCAATTAATGCATCGTTGTTGAAGTCTTTTCGGGGTTGATACGGATTCGCCTCAATCTGTGAGATGGACAATAGATTAATGGGGCCCGCAACATTTCCCACTTCAAGCTCTGTTTTTACCTCAGTAACAGTTGCTTGTTTTTCTGGTTGATTTGGACGCGGAGAGTTCTCCAATAGGGCACTTAATCCTCTCCCCAACGCTTGTTTTTTACTCATAATTCAACTGTTTTTTCCTCGCCAGACATTTTAGTAAGATTGTTTCTTTGAAGTAACTCTCGGGCCAAATTCAAGTAGTTGATGGCTCCTTTACAAGAGGCGTCGTGCATGAGAATGGTTTGGCCGTAACTAGGGGCTTCAGCCAAAGTAGTATTTCGGTGCACCAATGTGTCAAATACCATGTCTTGAAAGTGCATTTTCACCTCTTCAACCACCTGATTACTGAGTCTTAGACGTGTATCATACATCGTTAGCAATACACCTTCAATGGTTAATTCTGTATTTAGTTTTTGTTGAACAATTTTAATGGTGTTCAACAATTTACCCAGACCTTCCAATGCGAAGTATTCACATTGTACAGG
>JBJTWB010000044.1:0-425 GCA_046081505.1 Bacteroidota bacterium
AAAGAACTTGATTTGCAGGAAGGAGATGTGGCTGGAGTGAAACAATGTACTCTTGAATTTGAAGGTGAATTTGCTTTTGGTATGTTGAAAGGTGAGAATGGAGTGCACCGCTTGGTGAGAATTTCTCCGTTCGATTCCAACGCCAAAAGACACACCTCATTCGTGAGCGTATATGTCTATCCGTTGGCCGATGATTCCATAGATATTCATATTAATCCGGCCGATATTACTTGGGATACATTCAGATCGGGGGGCGCCGGCGGACAAAACGTGAATAAGGTTGAAACCGGAGTTCGTTTGCGTCACAAACCCTCTGGAATTATCATTGATAATACAGAAACGCGCTCGCAGCTTCAGAATAAGGAAAAGGCTATGCAGCTCTTGAAATCGCAATTGTATGAAATGGAATTGGCCAAAAGAAATGC
>JBJTWB010000045.1:0-5197 GCA_046081505.1 Bacteroidota bacterium
TGCCTTTTGATAATTACCGTTTGTACTTCGACCAAGATCATTATTTGCAACTCATTGTATCTACAAATGATCAAATTGAGATCGATGGAACTTTCGATGATTTAATGAAAGCTCAAGTGAAAGGGTCAAATGAAACAGTTGAATTGCAGGGGCTTCTCATTCAATACGAAGGCTATGCGAAGAAAATGGCTGAGGCGCAATTGCTTTTCGATAGTGATACTTCTGCCACTTCGAGACAAGTGGCTACTGAAAATTTTGAATCTGCAAATAAGGAAGCATCAACTATGTTGAAGTCTTGGTTAGAGACCCACTCCGGGTCTTTGCTATCACTCATTGTTGTCCAAAATTTGGATCCACGTTTTGAATACCAATGGTATTCCCGAGTATTGGCCGACACGAAACCAAATTTCCAAACGTCGCCGGCCTATTCAAGCCTTGAGAAAAAAGTGGCATCGTTCAAAAATGCTGGCAATAAATCACAACAGCAAGCAAGCGGAGCCGCCATTGCAGTTGGGGCTATGGCACCTGAAATAGCTTTGACCAACACAAGCGGAGGCATCTCAAAACTAAGTAGCCTTAGAGGAAAAGTAGTGCTTATAGATTTTTGGGCTTCATGGTGTCAGCCTTGTCGCGCCGAGAATCCGAATGTTGTGAAGGTCTATCAAGCATACAGAAATAAAGGTTTTGAAGTTTTTTCAGTGTCATTGGACGAGGATAAATCGAAATGGACAGACGCTATTCGGAAAGATGGGCTGTTATGGAACAACCACGTTTCAGACCTTGGCGGTTGGAAAAGCAGCGTGGTACCTTCATATCAAATTCAAAGTATTCCTTTTCCTGTTTTAATCAATCAAGAAGGAAAAATAATTGCACTTGGAGAATCTCTCCGCGGAAATGGATTGGAATCAAAACTTAAATCATTAGGACTTTAATCAAGAGAATATGAAAAAATTAGTCACCGTATTTCTTAGCGTTTGTTCACTTGCTGGATTCTCGCAAGCAGACATTCCAGCTTATTTTCAGCAAGATGTAGCCTACACTATTCAGGTGAAGCTAGATGATACTAAACATATGTTGAATGGTTCAGAGTCATTTACATACAAAAACAATAGCCCAAATGAGCTCAAAGAAATTTACATGCACATTTGGCCCAACGCGTATAAAAATTCAAAAACAGCTTTAGCAAGGCAATTGGCTAGAATGAAAAACTTTGTCTTGTTCACCACGTTGGAAGAGAATAAAGGATATATTGACTCGCTTGATTTTAGCGTGAATGGACAAAAGGTGAAATGGACATACCATCCAGAGCACATTGATATTTGTATCATTAACCTGCCAACTCCTCTAAAACCTGGTCAAACATGTACCATTGCAACACCTTTTCGTGTGAAGCTACCAAGTGGAAGTATTTCAAGATTGGGACACGTAGGTCAGAGCTATCAAATTACGCAGTGGTATCCAAAACCAGCTGTTTTTGATCGTACGGGTTGGCACGCTATGCCTTACTTAACTCAAGGTGAGTTTTATAGCGAATACGGTTCATATGATGTAAGTATAACACTTCCGAAAAACTATATTTTAGGTGCAACAGGCGACTGTCAAACGCCATCTGAAGTGGCTTTTATGAACGAACAAGCAGCTCAAAGTGAACTTAAATTGAAGCAAGGAATGAACAATGATTTCCCGACTTCTTCATCGGAATGGAAGACGGTACGTTACACCCAAAACAATGTACACGACTTTGGATGGTTCGCAGATAAACGTTGGATTGTTACCAAGGGGGAAGTTACAACTCCAAAGGAAGGAAGGAAAGTGACAACATGGGCTTTGTTTACTCCACTCGGTGCAGATGTTTGGGTGAAAGGAAATGAGTATTTGCATGACGCTATTTACTACTATTCATTGTGGAATGGTGACTACCCCTACAGTCAAGTAACAGCAGTAGATGGTACCATCAGTGCCGGAGGTGGAATGGAATACCCTAACGTTACAGTTATTGGTACATCAAACACCCCCCGCATGCTTGAAACGGTTATCATGCACGAAGTAGGTCATAATTGGTTTTATGGTATTTTGGGAAGTAACGAACGCGACAATGCATGGATGGATGAAGGCTTGAATTCATTCAATGAAGACCGATACATGGATACGAAATATCCGAATGCAAAACTAGGAGCTGCAATTGGCGCAGAAGCATTGGATCAACGATTCAGAACAAAAGATTTTTCGCAGCGTTCATTATCTGAACTGACTTATTTCTTGTCTGCTGCAACCAATGTGGATCAGCCCTTACAATTGAATTCAGACAACTTTACAGGTTTAAATTATGGTGGAATTGTCTATAAAAAGACGGCCATCTTGTTTTATTACTTGAAAGGTTATTTGGGTGAATCTCTGTTCGACGAGTGCATGCATACCTATTACAATGAATGGAAATTTAAACATCCATCACCAGAAGATATTGAAAATGTTTTTGAACGTGTATCGAAACAAAATTTAGATTGGTTCTTCCATGATCTCATTCGTACAACGAAAAAAATTGACTTTGAAATTGCTCGTGTGAAAAAATCGGGGACAGGTTATCAAGTGAAAGTTAAAAACGTGGGTCAAGCAGAAGGCGGATTTTCATTGGGACAAGAAGGCGGTAAATCACAATGGTATAGCCCCATTCAGCCGGGAAAATCTACATGGGTTCAATATGAAAATTTAGATGGAAATGCCATTCGTTTAGACGCAGAAGGCGTTATTCCTGAAATGAATAGAGGAAATAACTTCATTCGCAAACAGGGGCTCTTTAAAAAGGTAGAGCCGATAAAAATGGAATTTGCAATAGGTATTAAAAATCCGAAATTTTCTCAAGTTTACTATTCTCCACTGCTGGCTTGGAATGCAAATGATGGTGTAATGTTGGGACTAAATCTGCACAATAGACACATTATACGTCAGAATTGGGAATACAACATTGCTCCTCTTTATTCATTTTCAAGAAATACGCTGAATGGATTCGCAAGTGCATATTACCACCAACGCAATCTTTCAGCGGGTGTGCGGGTTCAGCGTTTTGGTAACGCGAAATATGATTTCGGTACAAGCTCTGAGTACGAACAATATCTTATAGCCAACCCCAACGTGTCATACACTTTCAGAAACAAACCAGAGAATTTGAATAAGAAGTTCGCGATGACCTTGAACTTGGGATACCATTTCCAATATTTTGCTAATGTGATGACCAATGATTTAGTTGATACTGAATTCAGATCACACAGCGCAAAGGAGTTTGTAGAACTGCGCGGTGGCTTATCACAGAAGTTAGGATTTAGATCGAATTTCAATGCTTCGGGTCGCGTTCTGTATGGAACCAACTACGTTTGGAAAGGAAGTCAAGATATTGGAACCATTTTAAGCGCATCAGGATCTTATAGTTATCAGTATAGCCTAAAGTCGAACAAAATCGTTTCAGTTGGAGCATACATAGGGTATCAGGCCAATGACAATGCACTTGGTGTATTCAATCAAGGAGCATTCGGATTAAGCGGAGTAGGGTCTTCATTTGATTACACCTATGATCAATTGTTCTTTGGAAGAAACAGCTCAGGTGGTCTGTGGGGCGCACAAAATGTTGATGCTATGGGAAGTCTTGGAATTAATCTCAATGGGTTGGGAGCAACCAAACGTTTGGTTCGTGGACAAGTTCAGTTTGAAGTTCCCAAATTGCCAATAACGCTGAGAGCAACTGTGTTGGATGCATGGAGCCCTGAATGTCCCCAGCGCCATGCAGAAGGAATTTATTGGAATACGGCAGCACAAATTAATTTTGGTGGAGGAATAGCAAGTGTTACATTACCCATTTTTGGAAATCAAAATGTTAAAGATGCCGCATCGGCTGGTTATTTCAGAGGTGTTTTATTTACACTCAATTTGAGCGCAATGGATCCGTTCAAAATAATTCGTAGTATTCAATTGAATTGATATGAAGAAGGTCTATTTCGCTTCTGATTTTCATTTAGGTGCTCCTAATTTCAAGGAGAGCTTAATACGTGAAAAGGAAGTTGTGAAATGGCTTGATCTTGTGAAAAACGATGCTGAAGCCATTTATTTGGTTGGTGATGTTTTCGATTTTTGGTTTGAATACAAACATGCGGTGCCAAGAGGATTTGTTCGCATATTGGGGAAAATTGCTGAAATAACCGATTCCGGAATACCCGTTCATTGGTTTATAGGAAATCATGACATGTGGATTTTCGATTACCTTCCTCAAGAATGCGGTATTACCCTGCATAAAGAACCCTTGCTTGTTGAGTGGGAAGGGAAAAAAATATTCATTGGTCATGGCGATGGCTTAGGACCCGGAGATGCATCATATAAATTTTTAAAATGGTTTTTCCGTTCGGCTTTTTGTCAGTGGGCGTTTGCTCGTTTACATCCCAATTTTGGAATTGCCTTAGCGAAATGGAGCAGTGGCTACAGTAGAAAAAGCAGTGGGCATAAAGATGCAACTTTTCTTGGTGATGCAAACGAATGGTTGGCGATCTACTCGAAAGAATGGTTGAAAACAGACCATGTTGATTATTTCATATTCGGACACAGGCATCTTCCTATGGAAATTCAATTGAATGAAAATTCCAAATACATTAACATTGGTGATTGGTTATCGCATTTCACCTACGGTGTCTGGGAAAACGGCGTATTTAGTTTAAAGGAGTGGAAGCGCTGAACACGTCATTGAGAATATGCTTCCAACCTTTCCATCCGTGAGAATTGCTTTGAGTTTCATTGTGCCAAAGAAGAATGAATGGTAAATTGTTTTCTTCATTGAAGGCTCTCATTTTTCTCAATTGTTTTACAGCCACTTCGGGGGTTAATTTGAGATAACGAACCAAGGTAGCGTCCATAGCACAAAATGATTGCATGTGAAATTGAATCACTTGATTTTCTCTTAAATCATAAAATTGTACGGGAAGCGTTGTGCCATTTTTATATCCAATGGCATCGAAAAATCCGATTGAGTAATCTGTCTGAATACCGGAACGACTCAATTTTAAAGCGTCTGTAGGAAATTGAAATTGTAGATAATGCTGTCTGGAAATAGTCGTTTTTCTTCGAGTGATTTTATCTAGTCGAGCAATTTCAATATTTAATTTTTCTTCATGGTCATGAGAGTATATCCCCGGATGAATGCCTAAGGTATAATTCAAAG
>JBJTWB010000046.1:0-9422 GCA_046081505.1 Bacteroidota bacterium
CGAGCGGTATGTATTTCCTACAAGTGGACGGCCGTTCATTTAAGTTACTTAAAGAATGATAACTTAGACAGATCATAAAGCCCTTCATGAGTTATCAAAGAATTTGAAAGTACAACGGAGACTGAGCTAAGAAACCAAAAGATAACATTCAACCAACATGTACAAGGTTCTAGAATTCAAGAAAACACTTTCGTAGTAGAGGAATTGATATTGAATATTTATGGATATGATACAAGATTAATTACTAGACCATTTCCGCGTAAATGTATTGGTACAAATATTAGCTATCGAAAAACCACAATACCTTTAAAAAGTTTATTAGATAACAGCACGCCAGGCTGGTAATACCGTTCTGAGTCCTGTAATAGAAAGGCCTACCAGACATATCAAATTTAAAAAATAAGACCGTGTCAAAATTTCAGTATTTTTTGGTTTTTTATGCCCAACCCAAGAGACATCCTACTCCTATGGCTAAAACACGCCGTTTATTTAGACTTTTCATGAATTGAAACTCTTGCGAAATTCATTGTTTTTATCGAATTCAATGTAATTCTAGTCACGAAGTCTGAAACTTTAGATAGAAGCAAACTAACTTCGCACCACATGAAAAAAATTTATCTTCTCCTTGTTCTTCTCATTTCAGGAAGTCTTGCTCAAGCTCAAACCCAGATTTCAGGCAAAACCATTTATGCCAATAAAAAAGAAATCCTTGCGGGTGTTAGCGTCTCTATTCACAATGCTGCAGATAGTTCGTTAATCAAAGCCGATGTCTCAGGAGATGAAGGCACCTTCGCGATCACCATTCCAAGTCAGAAAGAAGTCTTAGTTTATTTCAACTTAGTTGGAATACAACCCACTTGGATGCGCATTGCTGCTGAACAATCCATAAATATGGGCGACATCTCCTTGAATTCCGTTGATACAGGACCAGAGGTAGTTATTAAAAGCACTGTACCCTTGGTACAAATTCAAGCCGATAAAACCATATTTAATGTAGAAGGAACAACCAACGCCATTGGACTCAATGCATTGGAATTATTGAGAAGGGCTCCGGGTGTTGTGGTAGATAATAACAACAACATTGCAGTGAATGGAAAATCAGGAATTACCATTTACATAGACGGTAGAATTTCTCCATTGACCGGCGATCAATTGGCTGATTTCTTAAAAAACACCCCCTCTTCATCAATTGAAAAAATTGAAATCATTACCAACCCATCAGCCAGATTCGATGCGGCAGGCACAGCAGGTATCATGAATATCATCATGAAAAAAAATAAAAACATTGGACAAAATGCAAATATCTCAATAGGCTACGCCAATCAAGTTTATGGCAAAACCAACGCATCTGTAAATTTCAATAAGCGCGCTGAAAAAAGTAATCTCTATATCAATTACGGAAACAATTTTGGGGAAGATTGGGGGTATATGCGCTTTTTTAAAGTACAGAATGATATTGCATTTAATCAAGAGTCATTCACACACAGCATAGATAAAACACATTATTTTAAAACGGGGGTTGATGTATTCATCAATGAACAACATAGCATTGGATTTTCTACCAATGGAAACTTCAGTAATAACATCTGGAACAGCCACAGTTCAACACCCATTATAAGCGTAATTCAAGACTCTACGCTTGAGGCCCTTTCTGACAACAGAGGCATTCGGAACAATGCCTCAGCTTCAATAAATTATCAATGGAAAGGAAAGAATGAACAAACGCTTATTGCTGATTTTTCATACGGTGGATTCAACATCCAAAATAACAATTTTCAACCCAATGCCTATGTAACTCCGTATGGAGTTCCACTGAGTGAAGACAATTTTCAGAACAACACAAAAACCATTATTGGGCTCACGGTTGGAAAACTAGACTATAACTGCAAATGGAAAAATATAAGTTGGGAAGCTGGATTAAAAGCCACTCAAGTCAACACAAACAACAATCTAAATTTCTTCTTTGTTGAAGGCCAGTCGCTTGAAGCAGACTCGAACAGAACCAATGCATTTGATTATAAAGAGCGGGTTCTAGCTGCCTATGCGAATGCTTCAGGTAAATACAAAAAAATTGGATGGCAACTGGGTGTGCGTGGCGAAAACACACAATCAATTGGAACATTAACCGCTCTGTCTGCACAGTCTACACGAGCCGTAGATCGCCTCTATACAAACTTTTTCCCAAGTGCTGCGCTCACCTTCGAACAATCGGAAATGAGCGTTTTTAATCTTACATACAGCAGACGAATTGACAGACCCCGATACCAAGATTTGAATCCGTTTGAATCTCGAATAGATCAGCTCTCTTATTCACGAGGAAACCCATTCCTTCAACCCCAATTTACAGATGCGTTGGAGTTAAGTCACACGTTATTTTACATGATTACCTCATCTGTTGGCTACAGCAAAACAAATGGATTCTTCACGGAAATAACCGACACCACAGAGTTTGCAAGGTCATTTATACAAACACGGAATCTGGGTTATCAAGAAAATATTTCATTCAATTTAGGCAGCCCCCTCCCCATAGCAAAATGGTGGGAAGGATATATGAATTTAGGAGTCTACAACTTACATAACCGCGCAACATTTGAAGATGGAAACACCATTGATCTTCGTGCAACGTCTTACAATGTATTCATGCAAAATACCTTCAAAGTAAACAAGACCACACAATTTGACTTATCCGGATTTTACAATGGCCCAAGTGTTTGGGGAGGAACTTTCCGCAACAAGCCCATGGGAGGAGTTGATGGTGCATTTCAAAAAACGTTTCACAATGAAAAACTCATTCTTCGCATAGCTGTTGGTGATTTATTAGGCACCATGCGGTGGAGAGGAATTTCAGATTACGCCGGACTGTATATGGACGCCAGCGGCAGATGGGAGTCGAGAACAGTGCGTGTAAACTTCACCTGGAAATTGGGTAACCAAAACATTAAAGTGAAGGAAAAGAAAACAGACGATTCGTTCAAACGCGTGAAGTAATCATCATTTCCACATCCATTTTCCTCGCGTAAAGTCTGGAATTTCTTGAGGGGCAGAACCCTGTTCTATGCTTCGTTCACTAAGTGGCGTAATGGCGTACCAGGTGGCCATATCATAAACATCCATTGGATAAGGTTCATTCTTTTTAGTGCATTCAATGAAATCATTAATCACAAAAAAATCCATTCCACCGTGCCCTGCCTGTTCCGCTTCTTTGCTATATTTCTTCCAAAGTGGATGATCATATTTCTCCATGAAAGCTGCGTCAGCAGTCCATTGATGCGACTCTGTAACTCCTTCAATCAACAATTTGTTTAGGTCATCCATCCAAAGCCCTTTGGTTCCCTGAACTCTGAAATTCAGGCTATATGGACGTGGTAAATTCGTGTCGTGTGAAAGCATAATGGTCTCACCGTTCGAAGTAGAAATTAACGTGGTAACAACATCTCCCAATTTAAAATTAACCTTGGCATTAGCATGATTCTCTCCGCCGTTGGCAACAATATAGTCATGCAAGCCCCTTGACTTCGATGCCATAGAAACCAATGAAACCAGCCTATTCCCTCTGTTCACATTGGCCATCATGGCCACCGGACCAAGGCCATGCGTAGGGTATAATTCTCCGTTTCTATAAACGGAATGAACGGTTCTCCATTTCGATTCTGAAAAGCCGCCCTTCCCGAATTCAACTCCTTTTCCATAGGGACTCTTTCCATCATTCAATTTCACCCCGCGCAAATCATGTTGGTACCCTCCTTGTAAATGAATGAGTTCACCGAACAATCCCTGTTTCACCATGTTCATTACAGCCATGACATCTCTTCGGTAACAAACGTTTTCCATCATCATAATGGGAACCCCTGTTTCTTCAACTGCGTTTACAATATCCCAACACTCTTGAATATCCATAGCTCCACAAACTTCCATAGCCACGCGCTTTCCAGCACGAACACTCGCTATACCTTGAGTCACATGCCATTCCCAGGGAGTAGAAATAAAAACAGCATCAATGTCTGTTCGTTTCAATAAATTCAAATAATCATAATCACCATTGGCGTACACAACCGCTTCTGGTCTACCCGCGTTTTCAAGAATTACCTGTCCCGATTTAATTGCCCATGCCTCATCTGGATCAGCAAAAGCCACAATTTCAACATCATTTCTTTTCGCACATTCTTCAACATGGCTCTGACCACGCGCTCCCACCCCAATAAATCCAAGTCGTAATTTTTCTTTTTTTTCTGAACCAACAGCAGATAAAACTGGTTTAACAGCTAAAAGCGAAGCTCCCGCCAAGGCAGATGTTTTTAAAAATTGTTTTCGATTCATTCTCGAAAGATACTAGGAAACATTTTTTCCAAAAAACGTTTCTATTGTGAACTTCGTTCCTATCTTTGCGCCGTCTAATGGAAAAAAAGAAACAACATATTATTTCTGAGTCCATTCAACTGTTCTTGAAGTTTGGTGTGAAAAGCCTTACCATGGAAGACATTGCCAGAAAATTAGGTATCTCAAAAAAAACGTTGTACACCCACGTCAAAGACAAAGAAGATTTGCTCCTTCAAGCGGTTATTCTATTTGGAAAATTTGAAGACAAACAGCTCAATGAAATATGCTCTCGAGGTTTAAATGCCATTGATGAAAGTTTAGAAATAAAAAAGTGGGTGTTGGACATGATTCAAAACATTCACCCCTCTGTTGCTTATGACATTGAAAAATTTCATCCTGCTGTTAGCAAGCGTATGAAAACATCAAGGCATGAAAATGTCTACAGAAGTATTTTTCAGAATATAGTAAAAGGACAAAAAGAAGGCCTGTACCGTTCAGACATCAACGCAGACATACTTGCCAAACTTTACATTGGACGCATGGAATCCATTTTCGATCAAGAATTGTTTCCATCATCAACATACAATGTCTCCGATGTATATATGGAATGGTTCATTTATCATATACACGGCATGGCAACAAGCAAAGGACTGCAGTTATTAGAAAACAATTTCAAAAACAATAAAACCAAAACAAGAAAATCAAGATCAAAATGAGATATACACTTCTCTTCTTGTCTGCTTGCTTCATTACCTCAGCATCACTTTGGGCACAGGCAAGCAATTCAATGACTTTGGCACAAGCCAAGGCCTATGCCATTGAGCATGCCTTTCAAGTGAAAAGTGCTCAATACGCCGCTCAAACTGCTAAACTCCAGACAGATGAGTTAATAGCCATTGGTTTACCTCAAATAAACGGATCAGTGGGTTATCAGAACTTCATTGATCGGCCTACTTCTATTCTTCCAGGTGAATTTTTCGGTTTACCCGGACAGAATATTGCGGTTCAATTTGGTGTACCACAAACCATGACTTTTGGACTCAGTGCTTCACAGCTGTTGTTCGATGGTTCGTGGCTTATTGGCTTGCAGGCAAGTAAGGCCTATGCCGCATTGCAGCAGAAACAAATTACCAAAAGTGAAATTGATGTGAAGCGCGCTACTGAAGAGGCCTATCAACTTGCCGTGATCGCAAAAGAAAGTGTAACGCTTCTATCTTCAAGTAGAGAAATATTAGCAAATACCTTAGAGCATACTACCGCTTTAAATAAAGAAGGTTTTGTTGAAGAGCAAGACGTGCAACAGCTCACGCTATCATTAAACGAATTAGATAACCGCATTCGTTCAACTCAACTCCAAGCCAAAATTGCTTTGGACTTATTGAAATTCACCATTGGCATGCCCATGGATGAAAGTATTGAAGTAGTAGAAAATAGCCAGCAATTGCTCAACCTCTTCAACTCCCAGCTGCTTCAAACATCATTCAATACAGACAACCTCATAGACAATCAAATTTTGCGCGACGGTATTGCATTACAAAAATTAAATGTTAAAAATCAACAAGCTCGTTTACTACCCAACTTGGCAGCCTACTACAATTGGCAACGTCAAGCTCAAAGACAAGAATTCAATTTCTTAGATAATGATCAAGATTGGTATCCGACTCAAATTTGGGGTTTAAGTATGAATATTCCCATTTTATCTGGCGGCGCAAAAAACAAAGCAATTCAACGAGCTGGCGTAGAGGTTAAAAAATTGGAAGAAACACTCACATACAGCACCAATGCATCAAAACTAGAATACAACAACGCTTTAACAGAATATACCATTGCTACTCAAAACCTAGTGCAAGCTAAATCTTCTTACGATCTCGCACAGAGCATTCTCAATAAAACTGAAATAAAATTTGAGACAGGAACGGTTTCAAGTTTCGAATTGTCTAGACAAACTTCACAATTACTTCAAGCACAAGGAAACCTGGTTCAGGCAAGACTAGCCGTATTAAACGCTCAAACAAAACTTTCCAAATCGTTAAACGCTCTTTAAAATGAAACGCTCCAACAATATGAAAAATTTCTTTTTCGCTGCTATGACATTGATTCTTTTAGCAGCCTGTGGATCTAAAGATCCAAATCAAGAATTAAATGATTTAAAATCTCAGCGCACGCAAATAGATGCCCGAATTGCAGAATTAGAAAAACAACTGGGAGTAAATCCAAAGGAGGTTAAGTCTAAAAAAATTCAAACTACTGATGTAGTTGCTACGAATTTCCAACATTACATTGAAATACAAGGTACTGTAGATGCAGAAAACAACGTGGTAGTTGCGCCTTCAATACCGGGTATAGTTACAAAAATATTTGTAAACGAAGGTGATGCAGTAACTGCAGGACAATTGCTGGCCGAAACAGATAACAGTGCATATCAAGCTCAAATTGCAGCCATTCGTCCACAATTGGAAATGGCACAAGATGTTTATGAAAGACAACGTAGACTTTGGGAACAAAAAATTGGTAGTGAAATTCAACTTCTTCAAGCCCAAACCCAAATGGAAGCATTGAAAAAACAAATTGCTGCAGTTGAGGCTCAAATTGAATTAACAAAAGTTAAATCTCCCATCTCTGGCGTTATAGACCACATTGGAGCCAAGGTTGGTCAATTCGCAACGGCTCAGAATCCAGATCCATCATTCCGAGTTATCAATCTTGCTTCATTGAAAATGAAAACAGAGATTGCTGAATCATACGCCAACAAAGTGAGTAAAGGAAACAAAGTGAAAATTTTCTTCCCCGATGCCAATCAAGAACTGGAGGCAAATATTTCATTTATTGCAAAATTCATTAGCCCACTTACAAGAACCTTCACCGCAGAAATAGGACTTCCAAGCGGTTCAGAATTTTTACGTCCGAATATGATCGGTGTTGTGAAAATCATTGACTATGAAAACCCGAATGCGCTTACCGTGCCAATCAACATTGTTCAGAATGAAAACAACCAACAATTTGTATTTGTTGCCGTTCAAGAAAATGGTCAATTGTTAGCAAAGAAAAGAATGGTAACAGTTGGAAATGTGTACAACGGAAATGCAGAAATCACCGGTGGCTTGTCATTAGGTGAGAAAGTAATTACCACGGGATACGCTGACTTGCAAGACGGAATGGCCATTGAACTATAAGACATTTTACCATGCTCGAAAAATTTAAAGAATTCAAACCCACCAGCTGGGCAATTGACAATAAAACAACCATTTACCTGCTAACGGTTTTTATCACACTTGCGGGTATGCTCTCATACAACAGCATTCCCAAAGAACAGTTTCCAGATATTGTTATTCCAACCATTTATGTCTCTACGGTATACCCGGGAGCAGCTCCAAAAGATGTGGAGAACTTAGTTTCTAAAAACATTGAGAAACAAATTAAGTCCATTGCTGGGGTTAAAAAGGTAAAGAGTACAAGCATTCAAGACTTCTCAAGTGTTGTTGTTGAGTTTAATACTGATGTAGATGTACCAACAGCTAAGCAGAAGGTAAAAGATGCAGTTGATAAAGCGAAAAAAGACTTGCCTCAAGATTTACCTGCTGATCCAAATGTAATGGAGGTTGAGTTTTCTGAAATGCCCATTCTCTTTGTAAACATTGCAGGTAATTATGATCTAGACGAGCTAAAAAAGTACGCAGAAATTCTTCAGGACCGAATAGAAGGTATGAAAGAAATTACGCGTGTAGACATGGTTGGAGCACTTGAAAGAGAAATTCAAGTGAATGTTGATCTGTATCAGGCCAACATGGCAAAAATTAGTTTGCAAGACATTGAGCGTTCGCTGAATTATGAAAACATGACCATCTCTGGAGGTGCAGTAGAAATAGATGACATGAAACGCACACTCAGTGTTAACGGAGAATTCAATAACATTGAAGAAATCAAAAACATTGTTATCACCGGACAAACGGGTGCTAAACTGTATTTGAAAGACATTGCAGAAGTGGTCGATGGTCACAAGACTCAAGAAAGCTACGGTAGACTTGACAAAAAAAATGTAATTACTTTAAACGTTATTAAACGTGGTGGCGAAAACCTAATCAACGCCTCAGATGAAATTCATAAAATCATTGAAGAGTTAAAGAAAGAACAGTTTCCTGAAGATCTTTCTGTTGTTGTTACCGGTGATCAAAGTAGAACAACTCGAATTACGCTGCACGATTTGATCAATACCATCATCATTGGATTCATATTGGTAACACTCATTTTAATGTTCTTCATGGGGGCCACCAATGCCATATTTGTTGGTCTGTCTGTGCCACTTTCCATGTTCATTGCCTTCTTGGTTCTTCCCGGAATTGATTTCACAATGAATATGATTGTACTCTTCGCCTTCCTACTCGGCTTGGGTATTGTTGTAGATGATGCCATTGTGGTCATTGAAAACACACACCGCATTTATGACAATGGAAAAGTTCCCATAAAAATTGCTGCGAAAAAAGCAGCTGGAGAGATTTTCTTACCTGTTCTTTCTGGAACTGCAACTACACTGGCGCCGTTTGTTCCGCTTGCATTCTGGGGAGGTGTTATTGGGAAATTCATGATGTATTTGCCAATTACTTTAATCATCACGCTTACTGCTTCACTTGTGGTGGCATACATCATTAATCCGGTATTTGCCGTGGATTTCATGAAACCACATGAACACAAAAAAGCAATTAATTTCAAAAAACTAGGTATTACCAGTGTAATCATGGTGGTCATTGCCGCTGTGGGTTATGCTTCAGGCAATGTAGGATTCGGAAATTTCGCCATCTTCATGTTGTTGGTTTACCTTGTATACCGCTTCATACTTAAGAGAGCTATTGAAAAATTCCAACACAGCATTTGGCCACGTTTTCAAAATTTCTACGCCAGATTCCTAACGCTTGTTCTCAAAAGACCAAGAACAATTTTCGTTGGGATGCTCGTACTTCTTGTTGTTTCTATTGGTGTTACTATGGTACGAAGCCCAAAAGTGGTTTTCTTCCCGAAGGCTGAACCCAACTTTGTCTATGTGTATGCTTCGCTTCCTGTAGGAACAAAAGCGGAAGCATATACATAGACAAAGTTGGGTTCAGCCTTCG
>JBJTWB010000047.1:0-5672 GCA_046081505.1 Bacteroidota bacterium
CAATATTGAAACCGTACTTTTTTAGAATCTTTTGTTCTGCCTAAGTAACCTCGTCCCTCGCCTGAATCATAATGTTTTTGATCATCATATGCATCTATAACCTCTCCCAGTAAAATATACTCTGCACCAACAAGTTTGCCCGCCTCTATAACTTTCCCCTCATCCATTAACCCAGTCATCGACATGCGCTGCTCTTCTAATAATTTCTCGGTATTCTCACGATCTATTAATGAGAAAAATGGGTTACCCATCTTCAATAACTCCTGACACATCACTGCACCAAACTCCTTTTCCTTTTTGTCATCAACTTTTTGAGAATTCACTTGCACATAAGCAATGCGAACTCTTCCTTTTTCAATTACTTTTTTTCTTCTTTCAGAAACGTCTTTGAATACAGGATCAAGGTCCAGTATAAAATCATATTGTTCAATTGCATCTCTTAAACGCCCCTGCCCTTCTGCCTTTTTACCCAATTCATATGCCGGCAATATTCTACATATATTATACAGATAGGTTGCTTCCTTTTTCTGAGGAGCATATTTCAAAATACGAGTCACCAAATCCATAGCACCCTCATAATCCCCATCAAGAACTTTTTTCTGTGCCTGATTATACCATTGCTCTACCGCCTGAAACAACATTTGATTCAACCAATCACGAAGGCCAATAGGTTCCTTCAACTCCAAATGATGTCGCTCTCGAATAAATTGATCCATTTCACTCAACAGAGAAAATGCTCCATTAAAATCTTCCTGACTCGCCTTCATTCGAATTGGCAAATCATATCGTTCACGAACAATCTCTTCAGCCGATTGGCGCATTGCAATTAATGCAGAGGTCGTTTTCTTCATGCCATATGCCTGTTCATATTTCAAGTAACTCTGTGTATACATTTTTGCACCATATAACTCCTGACCCTCAGTCATGAGCTTGTTATATGAATTACAACTCGAGATTAGAATGACTACTATGAGAAATGAAATGATTTGCCTCATGTGGCAAAAATACACCATGTAAATTAACATTCCACTATTGAAAACTACATCCGTCCACTTTCATGTACATCAAGAAAAAAAAACATTTTAGCAACTACTAAAAAATAAAAATGGCCATACGAACTAAAAAATGGGTTGTGTTCACTTTAACTATGCTGAGCACATATCTTTTCTTTTTCAATTAATGAAAACTAAATTCCAGAAAATTTACAAGGAATATTTTCCTTGGTTTGTTGATTTTTGGTACTATCTCGTTATTATCCTTGTTTTTGTTGTTTGTGCCTTGGTTTGGTTGTAAATTTGAACTTGGCATGAATCATAAACGCATTTACTTCCTGGCATTACGGCCCAACTTATTGCATGAGGCGGAAATTCATACCCGATTAAATGCTTGGTTAGATGGCGGCCTTATTCAAAAAGCCAAACCTTTGTTTATTCAGCTTTCAGATTTGTTTGAATGTACCGAAGACGATGCTTTCGACTTAGGAAAAGAAATTCAATCTTTTACCAACGAAACAGACGCTTTTTCTTTGCAATTGAACAGTGTCATGACCAACGTGCTCAATGAAGATATTCATATCGAATTAAAAGAGAACAACATTGTCTCAGAACTGCACAAGCAAATTGCCCGCATCCTAAAAGAAAATCCGCATATTACACGCACCCCTCAATTTTCATACGCTCCTCAATTTCATATGAATGTTGTTTCAAAAATTGAATTGTTGACCAACTTCACTCGTGTCCATGAAGAGATAATGAAAAACTTTAAGCCTTTTGAATACCTTCAAGACACCATTAGTCTCATGGAATTCAATGGTCATTCATGGAGTGAGAAATTCTTCTTCACCTTGCGTAACAATAACGCTCAATCGAAAGTTACTTTTCGACCACTCTCCATTTAAAATCGCTTAAAAAATGAATTCAAATAACAAGCAACTTTGGCTCACCATTGTTGTTGCCTCATTGGGATATTTCGTAGATATCTACGATTTACAACTATTCAACATAGTAAGTAAAGAAAGTTTGGCTGGAATTGGTATTACCGACACCAACCTCATCAAAAATCTCGATTACAGTTTGTTTTTGTGGCAAATGGGAGGAATCATTTTAGGGGGTATCTTATGGGGAATTCTTGGCGACAAACAGGGTAGAAAAAAGATTCTATTTGGTTCCATACTGTTATACTCGGCGGCAAACATTGCAAATGCCTTCGTAACAAATATTGAAATGTACATGCTGGTTAGATTCATTGCCGGTGTTGGTCTTGCCGGAGAACTTGGCGCAGCAGTCACATTAATCAGCGAAACCATGGACAAGGAAAAGCGAGGCCTTGGCACCATGATCATTGTAACTGCGGGTGCTATGGGTGCTGTTGCCGCAGTTGGAATTTCTAAATTGCATTTTACATTCTTTGGATTACAAAATTGGCAAACGGCCTATATCATTGGCGGATGCCTGGGGTTAACTCTTCTTTTTCTGCGCTTTCAAACGTTTGAATCTGGCCTCTATGACAGTCTTGAATTACCAAAAAATAAAAAAGGAAATTTCTTACTTATTTTCTCAAATAGAAAGCGAGCCTTGCGTTACTTAAGTTGCATTGCCATTGGATTGCCTGTTTGGTTCTGTGTTGGAATACTCATCAAATTTGCACCTGATTTTGCAAAGGCCCTGAATATGGCGGGTTCTATTCACATAGATCACACCACCTGCATTGTTGCATGCTACCTTGGACTTTCAGTTGGTGATTTAATCAGTGGATTTTTAAGTCAATATTTCCGATCTCGAAAATCCATTATTTTTTCATATCTCTTCATTACTGTTTTAGTTTGCGCCTATTTCCTGTATGTTGAAAATCACAGTGAGTTCGTTTTCTACAGTCTTTCATTTCTCATAGGCGCATCAACGGGCTACTGGGTTTTGTTCGTTACCAATGCCGCAGAGCAATTTGGAACAAATATCCGCTCAACCGTAGCATCAACAGTTCCCAATTTCGTTCGCGGAAGTACAGTACCACTTGTCCTTTCCTTCAAAGCACTAGAAACTCATTTCACCATTATTCAAAGCGCTACAATACTTGGTATAATCACCATTGGACTAGCCATGTTAGCTGTCCGATATTTACCAGACACATTCGGAAAAAACCTAGACTTCATTGAAGAATAATATGAAAAAATCACTCATCTATTTGCTAGCAACTTGTTCAATTCTAGCTTGCACGAAACCAGAAAAAGTTATGGAAGTCAAACTCAAAATCAATCAAAATATTCAGGACACGAGCTTTCAATATTTCGGGGTAACCGTGCATGACCCATTCTTTGGACTTGAAGACGACCATTCCGACAGAACAAAAAAATGGGTGCTGGAGCAGCAAGCGCAAACCAACACCTATTTTCAAAAACATGAAGAAACAAGAACCCAAATCGAAGAAAGGTATCGTCAAATATTCAATTTCGAAAAAGTAAGTGCACCCGAAAAAGAGGGCGAATATTATTTTTTCTGGCGAAACTCAGGCCTTCAACCCCAATCTGTTTGCTATGTGAGAAAAGGAACAAAAGGCACCGAGCGCGTTTTTATTGACCCGAATCAAATAGACCCCAACGGCACAACAACGTTCAACCTTTTTGGAGCAAACGATGACCACACGCTCATGGCCGTGAGCATCAGTAAAGCAGGTAGTGATTGGTCAACCATAGAAGTTTGGGACATTGAATCTGGCAAGCCCGTTGAAGAACCCATTGAATGGGTGAAATTTAGTGGCGTCTCATGGTTTGGTAACGGCTTTTTCTACAGCAAATACCCAGCGCCAAAAAACGGTGATGTTTTAAAGGGTAATAATTTGCATCACTCCGTTTATTTCCATCAGATCGGATCAGCGCCAAGCACAGATAAGCTCGTTTACTCTGATGCGAAAAATGCAACTTATTATAACAATGCAGCATTGAGTGAAGACAAGCAATTTCTATTTATCACCTCTGCTCCAGGAACTGACGGATACTTGGTTTATTTCAAACACATTGCTCAAAACAGTGTTGCTTTTCAACCTTTGTTCACCGATTTAAGTTATCACTCAAACGTAGTTGAAGTGGCTCTTGACGGAAAATTAATTGTTTTAACCGACGTAGATGCCCCAACCTATCGCTTGGTTAAGGTTGACCCGTACCACCCTGAACCTAGTAATTGGGAAACACTTATTCCCGCCGAAAAAAGACTATTACAAAATGTAACTACATGCGGAAACAAACTATTTCTGCACTACTTAGAAAACGCAAACACACGCATTGAGTCATGTGACTACAATGGAAAAAACCGAACAATCATTCAGTTACCCGATGCTACTGGAACTGCCGACGGTTTCTCTGGAAAAAGAACCGATGAAAAATGCTACTTCACATTTACTTCCTTTACGTATCCGGGTAACATTTACGAATATTCAATTGCTTCAGGAGAGATAAAATTATATCATTCCCCCAATATTGACATTGTCTCTACTGATTATGAAAGCAAGCAAGTATGGGTACCATCGCGCGACGGAAAAAACAAAATTTCATTGTTTATCGTTCACAAGAAAGGTGTTGAACTGAACGGAGAAAACCCGACACTTCTATATGGCTATGGCGGTTTCAATGTATCGCTAACACCTTCATTTTCATCGTCAAGAATGATTTTGCTCGAACAAGGTGGAGTTTTCGCGTTAGCCAATATTCGCGGTGGTGGCGAATTTGGTGAGGAATGGCATCAAGACGGAATGCGCTTGAATAAGCAAAATGTATTCAATGATTTTATTGATTGTGCAGAGTACCTCATTCAGACAAAATACACTTCCAATTCTAAGCTTGCCATTGAAGGTGGTTCAAATGGCGGTTTGCTTGTTGGTGCATGCATGACTCAGCGTCCAGATCTATTCCAAGTTGCATTTCCAGCAGTCGGTGTGTTAGATATGCTGCGCTTTCAAGAATTTACAGTGGGTAAAGGCTGGATCCCCGAATATGGCAGCTCAAAAGAATCAAAATCCATGTTCGAATATTTACTGGCATATAGCCCATATCATAATTTAAAACCGAACACCAATTACCCCGCGACCATGGTGATGACAGCAGATCATGATGACCGCGTGGTACCAGCGCACAGCTTTAAGTTTGCTGCTATGCTTCAGGAATGCACAACAAATGAAAGGCCTTCCATTATTCGAGTGGAAACCAGTGCCGGTCATGGAGCAGGAAAAAGCACCAATCAAATCATTCAAGAACAAACCGATAAATGGACATTTTTCTTCAAAAATGTAAATCACAATTACATTCCATTGAAACACTAAATTCAACTGCACCATACTAGTTATTCAACAACTATCTTTGCCGCCTAATTTGCAAGTTGTATGTTGAATGTATCGAACCTGAGTTTGCGCTATGGCAAGCGAGCACTTTTTGAAGAAGTTAATTTAAAATTCACTCCTGGAAATTGCTATGGTGTCATAGGAGCGAATGGTGCTGGAAAGTCTACGTTTCTGAAAATATTATCTGGTGAAATTGATCCAACTACCGGTCAAGTTTACATGGACAGCGGGGTACGCATGAGTGTGTTGAAGCAGAATCACTTTGAATTCGATCAAGTACCTGTGTTGCAAACCGTTCTTATGGGGAACAAAAAACTTTGGACCCTCATGCAAGAAAAAGACGCCCT
>JBJTWB010000048.1:0-7529 GCA_046081505.1 Bacteroidota bacterium
TTGGCTGTGGCATATACCGATGAAGGCGTTCAGCTTCGCGAAGCCGGAATTAGTGTTCCCATATTAGTTCTTGAACCAAATGTACATGACTTTGAACCCTTATTCCGATATCGATTAGAACCCGAATTATTTTCACTTGAGTCGTTTGAAAGTTATGCTCAAGCGGCTCGTCAAGAAAAGAGTGACATTACGTATCACGTGCATATTAAACTGGATACGGGAATGAATCGGCTGGGATTCAAACAGGAAGATGACTCTGCTCTCATTGAGTTGATACGGAGCAATTCTCATTTGAAGATTGTGAGTTTATTTACGCATTTCGCAGCTTCTGAAGACGAGCAATTTGACTCGTTTACGCGGGGTCAGTTGCAAGAGTTTCAAACACGCACAGGGCGTATACGTGAGTCGTGCAACATACATCCCTTGCTGCATGCTGCCAATACCGGTGGAATTCAGCGTTGGTTGAATGCGCAGTTCAATATTGTTCGTTTGGGCATTGGCATGTATGGTGTAAGTGCATTTGAGGAAGAGCAGCGTCATTTGAAAACGGTAGGGTCGTTAAAAACCGCGGTGGTACAAATTAAGAAAATTCGTGCTGGTGAATCGGTGGGTTATGGCAGAAGTTTTATTGCCCAGCAGGAAATGACCATAGCGGTTATACCTATAGGTTATGCAGACGGATTTAGACGAAGTTTGAGCAATGGCATTGGACACGTGGTTGTTGCGGGTCAATTGTGTTCAGTGGTAGGAAAGGTTTGTATGGATGTGACCATGATAGATATAAGTGGCTTGCAGGTTGAGGTTGGCGACGAAGTAGAAATTTTTGGCAATCAGCAGCCTATACAGTCGTTCGCGCAGCAATGCAATACCATCGCTTATGAAGTTTTAACATCCATTCCCATGCGTGTGAAGCGCAGTTATCTTTTGGGGGAGAGTTGATTTTCACATTATATTTTACATCTAAGTCTTCCTTTGTTGCATGCCACCAACGGATAGGGAATATCTTGAAAAAGTAGGTACGAAAATTAAGGCTTTTCCACATTTCAAAATTCACCTTGCGCCTTTAACTATCTTCGTGATATGATATCAGGTGAACACGAAAAAAAACTATTTCTTCTCGATGCATATGCACTCATCTTTCGCGCATATTACGCATTCATTCGAACCCCACGCATCAACAGCAAAGGCCTCAACACCGGAGCCATGTTCGGGTTTACGAATACCCTATATGACATCATTAAAAACGAAAAACCAACACACATTGCCGTAGCATTCGATGCCCCAGCTCAAACTCTGCGAGAAATTGATTACGAAGCATACAAAGCCAACAGAGACGAAACGCCAGAAGACATCAAACTAGCCGTTCCATACATTCAACGCATCATTCAAGCCTTCAACATTCCCATGCTCATAGCCCCAGGCTATGAAGCCGATGATATCATTGGAACCCTCGCCAAAAAAGCAGAAGAAAACGGCTTCACAACCTACATGATGACCAGCGATAAAGATTACGGTCAACTGGTCTCACCAAATATCTTTATCTACAAACCCGGATACCAAGGTGGCCCTGCCGAAATTCTTGGCGAAGCCGAAGTGTGCGAAAAATTTGGTATTCAAAATGTCTCTCAAGTTGTTGACCTCCTGGGTATGATGGGAGACAGTGTAGACAACATTCCAGGATTCCCCGGCATAGGTCAAAAAACAGCCGCTAAACTGCTTGCCGAATACGGTAACATGGAAACGCTGCTGGAAAATACACATCAGCTCAAAGGAAAAATGAAAGAGAACATTGAGAACTTCAGAGATCAAGGTATTCTTTCAAAAAAATTAGCCACCATTCTGCTCGATGCTCCCACGCCATTCAATGAAGAAGAACTCAAACTAACTGAACTCAATAAAGATGCTCTGAGAGACGTTTTTGAAGATCTTGAATTCAGACAACTCGCAAAACGCATTCTCAACGAAGAACCTGCCAACACCCCAACCCCTCCGCAAGACCTCTTCAGCAGCGCAGGTGAAGAAATAGCAACCGCTGTTGATGAACCTAAAAAAACAATAGCAGATACTGAACACCAATACCATCTTGTTCAAAGCGAAAATGATCTGCAAGTACTTCTCACAAACCTGAATAACCATTCGGTTTTTGCTTTTGATACAGAAACTTCAGATCTGGACCCACACGCTGCATTCTTGGTTGGTCTCAGTTTTTCTACCGCTGCTCACTCCGGATATTATGTGCCACTTTCAAGTAACTTCAATGAAGCACAAAAACAATTGCTTCCATTCCAATCCCTCTTCAATGACCCGTCAAAAACACTCATTGCGCAGAATTGGAAGTTTGATTACAAAATGATGAAAAAATATGGTGTTGAAATTCAGAATCAGATTTTCGATACCATGCTTGCTCACTACGTGCTTCACCCCGACGGAAAACATGGCATGGATGCCCTCAGTGAAAATTACTTAAACTATGCACCCATAAGCATTGAAAAGCTGATTGGTGCCAAAGGAAAAAATCAAAACTCCATGGCCCAACTTCCGCCAGAAAGCATTTCAGATTACGCCGCGGAAGATGCCGATGTCACTTTTCAATTGGGACAAATTTTTCAACCTGAATTGGAAAAAGAAGGAACGGCGCATGTGCTTCAAAACATTGAAATTCCACTCATTCCTGTCCTGGCCAATATGGAATGGGAAGGGATTCGTGTCGACAAAGACTTTTTAAATCAATACAGCACACAGTTGGGAGAAGAATTAAGCATTTTAGAATCGAAAATCTTTGAACTCGCCGGTGAGCATTTCAACATTGACTCACCCAAACAATTGGGGGTAGTGCTTTTTGAAAAACTAAAAATCACAACCGAAGTCAAAAAAACCAAAACAGGTCAATACGGAACCGGTGAAGATGTGCTGAGCAAATACATCAAGAATCACGAAATTGTTCCACTTATTCTCGACTACCGCGAACTGCGAAAATTAAAAAGCACATATGTAGATAGTCTTCCAAATATGATCAACCCTGCAACGGGAAGGGTTCACACCAACTTCATGCAAGCCGTTGCCGCAACGGGAAGATTAAGCAGTAATCAACCCAACTTGCAGAATATTCCCATTCGCACCGAACGCGGAAAAGAAATTCGAAAGGCATTCATTGCACGAAACGAAGAACACCAACTGGTAAGCGCCGATTATTCACAGGTTGAATTGCGTATCATTGCTGCTTTAAGCGGAGATGCCAATATGATAGAAGCATTCCAACACGGAGAAGACATTCACAAAGCCACTGCAGCCAAAGTGTTCAACGTGCCCATTGCAGAAGTAACGAAAGACATGCGAAGCAAAGCAAAAGCTGTGAACTTCGGAATTATATACGGTCAAGGTCCTTTCGGATTAGCACAACAATTGGGTATTTCACGTACTGAAGCGAAACAAATCATTGATGCGTATTACACCCAATTTTCAGGATTAAAAACCTACCAGCAACAGGTCGTTGAACAGGCAAGAGCCAAAGGTTATGTGGAAACAGTTATGGGTCGAAGACGCTATTTACCCGATATTCAGTCTGCCAATGCTGTTGTTCGCAGCTTCGCTGAGCGCAACGCCGTGAATGCGCCTATTCAAGGGTCAGCAGCCGATATCATTAAACTGGCCATGGTGAAAATTCAAGAAGCATTGAAGTCAAGTGGTTTAAAATCGAAGATGGTTCTTCAAGTGCACGATGAATTGCTTTTCGATGCACCTAAACCGGAATTAGACGCTTTGTTTGACCTGGTGAAAAGAGAAATGGTCAACGCAGCAAACCTAGTTGTACCGTTAGAAGTTGAAATACAGGCAGGAAATAATTGGCTCGAGGCACATTAAAATCAGAAAAGAAATTCAAAAAAAAGTAACTATATTCGCAAGTATACGTTTACAAGGACGACTAACACCCTGCAGTCTATGATAAAAAAATTACGCTCTCCCTTCGTTTTCATTGGATTAGCCATTGGAATCGTTGCATCTGTTGGATGCGGAGACAATCAAACCAACGACAAGAAAAATGGCCCTGCGCTTGAAGAAGGTGCGAAGCAACTTTCGAAAGAAGAAATGGATGCTTTCATGAAAAATCGTGAAGCTGCGTTGAAGCAAATCTTCTTTTCTATTCCTGCGCCAATTGAAATGGCAGACATGATTAAAGATGCTGGTTTTGCATACAACAAAGACATTTTGAATTCAGTAGATAAAGCTGGCAACTACATTGACGAGGAATCACGTTCCATTAACCTTGGAATTTATGCCGCTGATTTGAGTTATGCAACGGTCTTCGATCAAAAGCAAGAATCTGTAAATTACCTTGCTGCTACCAAATCACTGGCCGCTGCTTTGGGCATTGAAGGCGCTGTAGATGAGAAGTTCATGACTCGTGTACAGAACAATCAAAACAACAAAGACTCTTTAATGACATACGTTACCTTGGCTTATCAGAATGTGAATGCCTATTTAAAAGAAGGGCAACGCACAGATGTTAGCGCATTGATCATAGCAGGGGCCTGGGTTGAAACGTTGTATTTGTCATCGCAATACGCAGGTCAAAAAGGAGAAAAACAAATGCGTCAGCGTGTGGCAGAACAAGTGTATTCGCTAGATCAATTGCTCAGCTACATGAGTCTTTTCGGATCAAGTCAGCGTGTAAATAACATGAAGGCCGATTTAGAGAAAATGAAAACTGTCTACAATGAAATTACTGTTGAAAAAGGTGAAACCACAGCAACTACCAACGGCAATGGAACTACCACCATTGGAAGCACTGGAAAAGTAACCATGTCAGACGCAACCCTTGCAAAAATTGCAACGGAAATCAAAACCATTCGAACCAAATACATTCAATAATACCCTAGAGAAATCATGAAAGCATTCAAACTCTTTTTCTTACTGCTCTTCTTGGTTCCATTGGCATCTCACTCACAATGCAGACCATTCACCAAGAATAAAGTACTACCAAAATTAAATGGGTATGTTCAGAATGACAGTTATAACGCGGCGCAATTGGCTCCTGGCGAAGAAGCTGAAGTCTTAATGACTTTCTTCGGTGGACGTGATTACCGCCTGCTTGTTGTAGCACATCCTATTCTTGGCGAAGTTGAATTCACGGTAAATGATATCAATGGAAAAGCCGTGTACACCAATAAAGGTGCTCAAAACAAAGAGCAATTTGATTTTCACATGGACAATACAGCCCAGCTTGTGGTGAAAATTAAAGTACCGCCTGTAAAAGATGCCGTATACCAACACATTGGTTGTGTTTCAATCATGTCTGGCTTCAAACAATGAAATTAAGAAAACCCAATCTCTCATTAAACCGCTTCACGAAGCGGTTTATTTTTGTGCTCTGCGTAACAGCTATTGCACTTCATACTTCATCTTGCAAAGAAGCCAACTCGCAAGAAGAGTTGAAACATAACCAACCGCAACTTGAAAAGAAAGAAGAGGAGAACAATCGAACACTTGAGAACGCAGCGTGTATAACCATTGCCAGTTGGAACATTGCCAATTTAGGGCAGTCAAAAGATGCAACTGAAATTCAAGTCATGGCGCAATCATTAAAAGACTTCGATATTGTAGCTGTGCAAGAAGTGGTTGCCTCTGCGCCAGGATCGCAGGCGGTAGCCAAACTTGATGATGCCTTAGACCGAACGGGGGCCAAGTGGGATTATGTTATTAGCAATGAAACCGGAGGAACCGGCACCGAGCGTTATGCCTACCTCTATAAAACCGCAAAAGTTTCTGTGGTAGGAAAACCCACACTGGCAGGCGATCTGGCGTATAGCATAGATCGTGAACCGTTTTTATGTGAATTCAAAACCGCGCAGGGAAATTTCTTTTTAGCTTCTTTGCACGCGGTACCAGAAAGTAAATTTCCAGAAACTGAAATTCAACAATTGCATATCCTTGATGAAAAATTCGAGGATAAAAATCTACTCATCATGGGTGACTTCAATTGCATTCACACCAACACCGCATTTTCCAATCTGCGCAACAGAGGTATGAAAGAAACTTTTTTCAAAGAAAAGACCACCTTAAAAATGAAACCAAATGCGCAAGGCGAGTACAAAGCCAATTGCTTTGATAATATTTGGTACGAAGCAGATGAAATGACCGTGGGTCAGAAAGGGGTGGTTGATTTCACTTCTTGTTGTGTTGATGTAGCAACAGCAAGAAAAATCTCAGACCATCTTCCGGTGTGGGCGTGTTTTACGCTGAAGTAATTTTTGAGTCAGAAATTGACTTAACACGGCACTACCACCACCAACCAATGCTCCGGCCAACACGTCTGACGGATAATGAACTCCCAAATACATACGCGAATATCCAATGCCGCATGCATAGGCGTAAGCGGGTACTATAACATACCACTTTGGACATGCCAATGCACAACTGGTGGCCCATTGAAACGCCGAACTTGTGTGTCCTGAAGGAAAGGATAAACTACCCGCTTCTGCTTTTTTATAAATCATATCTCCGTGATCAACAAACGGACGCGGACGTGCTACACCATACTTCAGGGCCATGGTAAAAGCACCATTGAAAGCAATAGATCCGGCACTTTGTATAGCAAAATATTTCCAGGCGTCCTCTTTGGTTTTCCGCGCTATACCACCAGATACAACCGGTGTTGCAAGCATGACATAAGAAACACTATTTGAAAATCCATGCATGAACCCATCACCCCGCTTCGGGGCGCTATTCATTCGATCTAGAAGTTGCAAATCCCAATTGGGTTGAGCAAAACCAACAACATAAAAAAACACCATTGGAATACAAATCCAATGGTGTTTCAATTTCAATGATTGCATTAATTTTCTGGTTTAATGGAAGCAGAGAGGTATTCTCTGTTCATTCTTGCAATGTTCTCAATGCTAATGCTCTTCGGACATTGTACTTCACAAGCACCAATGTTACTGCAGTTCCCAAAGCCTTCAGCATCCATTTGTTTCACCATGTTTGTTACACGTTCTTTACGCTCGGGGTGTCCTTGTGGCAACAAAGCAAATTGTGAAACCTTCGCGCTTACAAACAACATAGCAGAACTGTTCGGACAAGTAGCAACACATGCTCCACAACCAATGCATGTTGCAGCATCAAATGACTTATCAGCATCTTCTTTCGCCACTGGAATGGCGTTCGCATCCATGGTTCTACCAGAAGTGTTCACAGAAATAAATCCACCCGATTGAATGATTCGATCAAAGGCTGAGCGGTCAACCATGAGATCTTTTATCACCGGGAATCCCTCACTGCGCCATGGCTCAATGTATATGGTATCTCCATCTTTAAAAGAACGCATGTGCAATTGGCAGGTTGTTACTCCTTTATTCGGACCATGTGCTTCTCCGTTGATGAACATGCTGCACATGCCACAAATTCCCTCTCTGCAATCATGGTCGAAAGCAACAGGATCTTTCCCCTCGCGAATAAGCTTATCATTCAACACGTCTATCATTTCCAAAAAAGACATGTCTGGTGAAACACCACCAAGGGTGTAAGTTTCC
>JBJTWB010000049.1:0-12762 GCA_046081505.1 Bacteroidota bacterium
GTCCCCGCTACAAGGAAAACCTGAGTCATTTGGCTCAGGTTTTTTTATGCCGTAAACTGAATCAAGCCGAAGGTTTGAATGAAGGATAAAGGCATAAAAAAAGAGTTGCGAAGCAATTCGGTTTTCCTTGTCAAGCCCTCATTTACGTCCATCAGTAATGAAATGGAGGATATTCGTGTTCCCGCTACTAAAAGAGAAAAGTCACTATTTCTGGTGACTTTTTTGTTTTAAAGTTATCCTAAATCTTCACTTTCATTGAAATCAAAGAAAAATTAAATTGAATTTTCAGGTTCGATATCTTCGTTTTTGGAAACGAATTTTTGAGCGATAAAACACGTTAAGATTAAGTTGTAACTTTGAATAAAGTTGTCAAATTTTGACCATCAAAATCACCTACGAATTCTCAGCTCCCATTTGGAAACATTCCGCCACTGGGGGATGGTATTTTGTATCCTTACCCATAGAATTTTCTGAGGAAATACGTCAAAATATGAAATGGCAAGAAGAAGGTTGGGAAAGAATGAAGGCTAAAGCAAAAATTAGAGAAACTTTATGGGTTACCGCGATTTGGTATGATACAAAACTCAAAACCTATATCCTCTCTGTAAAAGCCGAAATTCGTAAGAAGGAAAAGATTGAAATTGGAGATATTTTGGAGATTGAAATTATCCTTTAATTTCGTATCCAATTGTTAGATCCAATTGAAACATACCTCTCCGCAGTCAACGCACTTTGTCCTAAATTTTCAGAGGAAGAACTGGAATACTTTCGAAGTGGCTTAAGCATTACCGAACTTCAACCAAAACATTTTTACATTCACGCGAATGCCATGCAACAAGAAATTGGTTTCGTCTATCAAGGTTCGATAATTCGATACTCCTCTCTACTAAGAAAAGCCAGTCAATAATGACTGGCTTTTTGCATTTCGAGCAATGATAAAAGTGTACGTTCATAACCGAATAGGAATGTTAAAAGGAGATACGCCTGGCGGTCTAAGCAAATGAACCAATTGTTTTTGAACCGAATGGATGGTTTAAACTTGCAATACATATCTCATTAACATCGCAAAACATTCCATTAATTAATATATTCGCGTACCCGAAAGTGAAAGCAACACTTACTTCCAGGTTCATTATTCATACAAACTTGTAAATTTTATCTGAGTGCTTTTTAACTCAATTGAATTCTTTCTTTTTTTACCTCTGGTGTTCGCACTCTATTGGTTTGTATGCAACAAATCGATCCGTTGGCAGAATGCTTTGGTACTTGCAGCGAGTTATTTCTTTTATGCTTGGTGGAGTTGGAAATTTTTATGCTTACTCCTTTTAAGCACTGCACTCGACTACACTTACGGATTTTTAGTGGCCTCTTCAAACAGAAAAAAAGCCAAACTTTTTCTGTGGATGAGTATTCTAAATAACCTTCTCATCTTAGGTGTATTTAAATATTACAATTTCTTCGCAGAACAACTTCAAGCGAGTTTTGATTTTTTTGGACTTCATATCAATCCCATCATACTCCATTTGGCTCTGCCGATAGGCATTTCCTTTTACACCTTTCATGGCATGTCCTATGTCTTTGATATTTATAGAGAACAAAGAGCTCCTGTTAAAAACGTAATTGACTATTCCGTTTTTGTTAGCTTCTTTCCTCTTCTTGTGGCTGGCCCTATTGAAAGAGCGAATCACTTACTGCCTCAAATTCAAAAATCTCGAATTTTTAAATATGAACAAGCAATTGAAGGATGTAAACTAATTCTTTGGGGATTATTCAAAAAAGTAGTTATTGCAGATTCACTTGCCGGACTAGTCGATGAGATTTTTCAACATTATTAGGATCACAATGCAGCAACACTTATTGTTGGTGCAATCGCATTCAGCTTTCAGATTTATGGTGATTTCTCTGGTTATTCTGACATTGCTATAGGTACAGCCAAATTGTTTGGATTCGAATTGTTAAGCAACTTCAAATTCCCTTATTTTTCAAGAAATATAGCTGAATTTTGGAGGCGTTGGCACATCTCACTTTCTTCCTGGTTCAGAGATTATGTCTACATTCCATTGGGAGGATCAAAATTTGGTAAAAGAAAAACTTTTAGAAATGTACTCATCATTTTTTTAGTCAGTGGCTTCTGGCATGGTGCAAGTTGGAACTTCATCGTATGGGGGTTCATTCATGCCTGCGGATTTCTTTTTCTTCAAATTATAACCACAGGTGAAAAACAAATCACGGAAGTTGTAGCCGAGAATAGAAGCCTGCCTAACTTAAGAGAATTGAGACAGATGACGCTTACCTTTTTATTCGTCACTTTTGCTTGGATATTCTTCAGAGCAACGAGTTTACACATGGCCTTTGATTACATCTATACAATTGGACAAAGCCTCATCCATTCTCCGAATGAATTATTGAATGTTCCCGGAGGGAAAATTGCGCTTATTTATATACTCCCATTATTGCTTGGTGATTGGTATTTCAGGCGTAACGAAAGAAAACTGAGAATGGGGACTCTTTTCGCTTACATACTTTTTTTCATAATATTGGATTTCGGCCTTGGAGAAGAAAAATCCTTCATCTATTTTGCTTTCTAATGAGACGATTTCTAATCAAAACCATACCCTTCTTAGCTATACTTCTTGCTATGCTCATAGCACGATTTTGGCTTTTGAGTGACTCGCGGTTTGATTATTATTACTACCCAGATAAAGACATTCGAAATAAAATTGTCATCGTTGGCGATTCCAAAATGCTGACTGGAATTAACGACGAATGCTTTGCCTTGAACAAAATTGAAATAGTCAATTTATCTTCTTGGGGAGCTTTTCCTCTTGATCATATACTGGCACTGAAAAATCATAAGCTGGAAAACAATATTGTTGTATTAAACATCAGCTCTCGTATTTTTCTTCTTAACGACAGTTCTTCAATTCAAAATTCTCCAATCTCCATTCAAAACATATTAAACTTTCGAATGCACAAGAAATTCTCTGATATGATAAATCAATCAGCCGGCCGCTGGGAGTATGAAAGACAACCTTCAGGCTCAATGCGATTCAATCATAAATTCAATTCGAAATTTGATTACAATTGGGAGTATGATTCCTTATATCACATAAAACTGTTGAATAATCCTAACCTAAATAAAAAAACAGCTATCAAAATTCAACATTTGAAAGAGTTAATCAACCAATTGAAATTAACGAATAAAGTCATACTCATTGATGGTCCGGAACGTGCAATCTTCAATCAATTGATCTCGAACTATGAAATTGATTTATTCAAGAAAATTCAGCAAGAATTGAATCTAAGCGTTTTTGACTTCGGCATATACAATGACTCATTGTTCTATGACTCACATCATTTGAATGATGTTGGATCAACCATTTTTAGCAATCAACTCATTGAACGAATTAAAACCATCCAATAAGTTGTTTACTTCCTACCATTGAAAGTGAAGAAATAGGAATGATTCCCCACCACTTTTTTATTACCGCTGAAGAGCACTATCTTTGCCAACATTGTTTGGTCCCGTAGTATAATGGATATTACATAGGTCTCCGGAACCTAGGATTCGCGTTCGATTCGCGACGGGACCACTTTCTTAATCATGCATGAAATGAAGAACTTACTTTTTGTCGCCGTATCCGCCTTTCTTTTTGCTTGCAACTCCGCACCAAGCACTCCCGAAGATTTTGGAAAGGCTGTTTTTGAAGCTGTAAAATCGAACGATGATAAAGCGTTGAAGAATCTTTTTTTGACCGAAGATGAATACGGAGAGATTATCGATGAATCAACACTTCCTGAAGATAAAAAAAATCTTGAGCGTGGCAAAGCCATTGGTCTGAATAAAAACATGGAAGGCCTCGCGGTTCTATCCATGGAGTCTGTGCAACGCATTGCGGGCAACTATAACCTTGATTGGTCAAAAGCCAATTTTAAATCAGTTCAAGTCGTACCCGGAAATGAATTCGGAATAGAGGGCGCTCATTACATTGATGTCATTTTTGAATACAATGGTTTCGATTATGTATTGAATATTGGAGATAGCTTCAAAACCAAAAACGGATGGAAAACGTTTAAAGAACTTTCCATGTCGAACTATAAGCCGAACTAATCCCATGTGGATCATTTTGCTTATTTGTTTTTTCCTTGTTTCCTTGATTTATGCTTCTGCTGGATTTGGTGGAGGCAGTTTGTACCTTGCTATATTAAGTGGCGCTTTCTTCTCTTTGTCCGTACCTATTCCTCAATTCAAATTCATAGCATTACTATGCAACGGAACTGTTGCTCTTCTTGGATTCATACAACTTGCTCGCTCACACAAATCCAATGTTCCCTGGAAACAACTTTTTTTCATTCTCCTCTGCTCCTCCCCATTTGCATTCCTAGCAGCATCATTGAAAATTCAGAATGAAACCTTTCTGATTTGGCTCGGATACGGTTTGCTTCTCGCGGCAATAAGCATTTTACTTCCACTACTTGTAAATAAAATTGCCCCTTTACTTCCCACCAATTTCATTTATCCGTTCGCTAGTATTTTCGGATTTTTATCAGGCATCACCGGTATTGGCGGAGGTGTCTATTTAGCTCCAATTTTACATTTCACTTCTTTTTCAAAGGATAAATCCATTGCAACAGTAACTACATCTTTCATAGCCGTAAATTCTTTTGTTGCGCTGAGTGCTAATCTTCCAAATTTTAACGAATTAGATTCAACACTTTATCTTCTCGTTCCAGCTGTAATAGCTGGCGGATTCATTGGCAATTCAATTTTAAGATTGAAAATGAACACTTCCCACCTCAAAATAATAACAGCCTTTATTTTGGTATTCGCAGCCATTCGGTTGTTAATTCGCTAAGTCAATGAAGATCGAAGTCCACTTATACGCTATGCTCAGAGAATCTATTGGTTCTTCATGTTGGCTTGAATTTACTGAACCAATAATTACATGCGAAGATGTTGTATTTGCTTTCAAAGAAAAATTTCCCATGTTCTCTCACTCACCTCTGCGGGTAGCTATAAATCATACCTTCGCCAACAATACTGATGTCATTGAAAATGCAGGTGTTCACATTGCACTTATACCTCCAGTAAGCGGCGGATGAAAACATCTTTCCAATTATATCCTGAGCATTTAACTTTTGAATCTCCTTTTCGATCGGCAGATTCTGGAGCGGAAGTTATTTTTGAAGGTATTGTGCGTTCACCGAACAAAGGAAAACAAGTTCTCTATCTCGAATTTGAAGCATACGAAGCGCTGTTCAGAAATGAAATGAATCGCATTGCAATTGAGCTTCATGAAAAATTTGATCTTCATGCCCTCGTGCTGCATCATAGAATTGGCAAAGTCTACCCTGGCGAATGTGCTGTTGTGGCTGCAGTATACGCCAAGCACAGAGACCATGCTTTTGTGGCATGTGCTGAACTCATGAACGAATTAAAAAAGTCAGCTCCCATTTGGAAAAAAGAATACCATGAAGATGGATCCTTCTGGGTTAGTACAACTCCCTAGAGAATAAAGAAAATGAATTACATAGCCATAAAACAAACGGTAACTCTATACCAATTGTATTTCATCGCTTTGATTTCCCCTTAAATGGTCTTCTTTTTTTATTGGTTTGAACCTTTGGATCGTAATTCGGAACTGGACCAAATTGCTCATCAACAGTACACTTCTCAACTTCGCTTCCAATTAACATTTCAATTTTCTTGAATTTAATTTGATCATCTGGAGCAACAAAAGTAAACGCCTCACCAAATGCTTCAGCTCTTCCCGTTCTTCCAATACGGTGAACATAATCTTCTGCATCTGCCGGTACGTCAACATTAATAACCACATCAATTCCCTTAATGTCTATGCCTCTACTCACCACATCGGTAGCAACTAAAATTTTCGCTTGTCCATTCCGAAAATCATTCAATGCTTTTTCACGCTCAGCCTGTTCTAAATCTGAACTAATCATGACCACACTTAGCTTTCGCTTCAACAACGACTGATACACTTTCAATACGCCTTGTTTGGTGCTGCTAAAAATGACCATGCTTTTTTCCTTCCTATTTTCAATGCACCACAACAACACGGGTAGCTTTTGTTCTTGAAAAACAACATAAGCCCCCTGTTTTACATTACTGGGTGGTTTAGATAAAGCAATATTGATTACGACTGGATCTTTCAACATGGCCCTCGACAATGAAAAAATAGTGTCGGGCATGGTTGCTGAAAACAATAAGTTTTGTCGCTCATCACCACAAAATCCCATGATGCGTCGAATGTCTGGAATAAATCCCATGTCAAGCATGCGATCCGCTTCATCTAAAATTAAATAATCCAATTTCGAAAAATTCACATACCCCAAATTCAGATGCGAAACCAACCTTCCAGGTGTGGCAATGATAATGTCGGTTCCCGAAGTTAAGGCATGCTTTTCTTGAGTAAACACCTTGCCATCACTTCCACCGTAAATGGCCATGCTTGAAACATCTGTAAAATAAGCATATGCTTGAATGGCTTGATCTATCTGAACCGCAAGTTCACGGGTTGGAACTACAATGAGCGCTGAAACTGTTGACCGATCTTTTTTTTCAATAATTTTTGATAACACAGGTAGTAAAAAAGCAGCGGTCTTTCCCGTTCCTGTTTGTGCAATGCCTAAAACATCTTTACCATCACGAATAACGGGTATAGCTTGTTCTTGAATGGCAGTGGCTTTTTTAAATCCCATGGATTCAATACCTTCAACCACGGAGGGACTTAAATTTAATTCTGAAAACGCTTTCGCTTCTGTCATGTAACAAAGGTCGACTATATTCTTTATTCTTGCTCATCTTTCTTATTTTTGTTGCATGAAACACCTCCTTTTTATGTGCTTTTTTCTTGTTTCAATTGTAAGTTTTGCTCAAGAGGAAAAGCCCAATAAATCTGACTATCCCCTGCTCAAACCTGAATTTGTTTTAGATGGAAGACAAACTTTAGTAAGCAGTCAAGGTGCAAGATTGGGTGGAATTCGAGCAGGAGTTGAAATTCGACGTGTGAACAGATTTGGTATCGGATATTACTCCTTATCAAACGGCGTTGAAACAACTTCACTCAACGAAATTTCAAACACCATAACGAGTGCAAACTTAAAAATGAATTATTGGAGCATGTACTATGAGCGCGTTCTTCATTTCAGTAAAAAATATGAATGGAGTGCAACTTTGCATTTGGGAAGTGGAAAAGTAGAAGGTGACTATTTGTACGAAAATGGTTCATCAGGACACTACGAAGAACCCATTCAACTAACAGAGTTTTCTTCTACCTTTTACAGACACCTCACCTATTTTATTTCAGTAGGTGGTGGAATTGGATACCGTTATACCAATAATGCTCCAGAAGAACTAAAGCCTATTTATAACGCTCCGGTTTTACTGTTGAAGTTTCGAATTCAGCCACTGAAAATGGTTCGTGGTTTCTGGAACAAAGACATTCGCAAACGCTATTAACAGAAATTCATGAATGAATTAGAAGCGCAGTTTCGAATTGAAGAGTTAAGTAAGCAACTTCACGAACACAACCACAGGTATTATGTTCTAAATGCCCCGCTCATCTCTGACCAGCAATTTGATTTCTTGCTTCGCGAATTGGAGCAACTTGAAAATCAGTTTCCACAATTTAAAAACCCATTCTCTCCCACCCAACGTGTAGGTGGAGACATTACCGATAAATTTGAGAAGGTACAGCACAAGTCTGCTATGCTTTCTTTATCGAATTCGTACAACAAAGAAGAGATACAAGAATGGGCCTCTCGAGCCATAGCCTTGGCAGGAAAGGAAATAGAATTTGTCATGGAATTGAAGTACGACGGTGTGGCAATTGCACTGTGGTATGAAAACGGAAGATTAATTCGAGCGCTTACTCGTGGCGATGGACAAGTTGGTGAAGATGTGGTTCAAAATGCAAAAACCATTAAAGCCATTCCTATTTCCCTTTCAGGCAATTTTCCAAATGACTTTGAAATACGCGGTGAGATCTTCATGCCTAAATCTGTATTTCACAAATTAAATGAAGAAAGAGTTGAGGCGGGTGAAGAGCGATATGCGAATCCACGAAATACATGCGCTGGCACCTTGAAACAACAAGACTCAGCTGCCGTTGCAAAACGAAATTTAGACTGTTATCTCTATTTTGTTTTAGCTGAAAACTCTCAAAGCACGCTCCACAGCGAACGCGTTCAAGAGGCGGCTCAATGGGGATTTAAAGTTCCAGATGCCCGCAAGCGTATGATTGAAACTTCGAAAACTGTTGATGGAATTATCGATTTCATTTCTTATTGGGACACGCATAGAACCGAATTACCATTCGAGATAGACGGAATTGTAATTAAGGTGAATGACACACAACTGTGGGATGAACTTGGAATGACAGCAAAAAGTCCGAGGTGGGCCATTGCCTATAAATTCAAAGCAGAAAGTGTTTCTACACAACTTGAAAAAATAACTTATCAAGTAGGAAGAACAGGAGCCATTACCCCTGTTGCGAATCTTACACCTGTTTTCCTTGCAGGAACAACAGTGAAACGTGCTTCATTGCATAATGCAGACCAAATAGAAAAACTTGACATTCGCGAAGGTGACTTTGTTTGGGTTGAAAAGGGCGGCGAAATTATTCCGAAAGTAACGGGTGTAGATTTGAGTAAACCCAGAAGCCAATCTTCGTCACATAACTACATTACACATTGCCCTGAATGCCAAACTCTGTTGGTTCGAAATGAAGGTGAAGCCCTTCATTATTGTCCAAACGAGCTGCACTGTCCACCGCAAGTTCTCGGAAAAATTGAACACTTTATTTCGCGCAAAGCCATGAACATTGATGGGCTCGGCACAGAGACTGTTGCAGGACTTCTTGCTCAACGCATGATTCAAGATGCCGGCGATTTGTACACGTTACGATCTGAAGAGTTGTTAGGTCTTGAATTTAATGTGGGGAGTGACGATGACATAAAGCGCAGATCGCTTCAGCAGAAAAGCGTAGAGAACCTAATTCTTGGTATTGAAAACAGCAAGCAAGTTCCTTTTGAACGATTACTTTTTGCATTAGGAATTCGACATGTGGGTGAAACCGTGGCCAAGAAAATTGCGAAAGCATTGAAAAACATTGAGGAATGCAAAAACGCCACATTTGAACAATTACTGACAATTGACGAGGTGGGTGAAATCATTGCCGATAGTTTTGTGCATTGGTTCAAGCAAGAGAAAAACATTGTATTCCTTCAAAAACTAATAGACGCTCAATGTCAAATGTCTATTGATGAATCGGCTCATGCACTTCATTCCAATGCACTCAGTGGTTTATCTATTGTAGTTAGTGGAACATTTGAAACGTTTACTCGCGATGGAATAAAAGAATTCATTGAAAAGAATGGCGGGAAAGTAAGCGGCAGTATCTCAAGTAAAACTTCATTTGTTGTTGCCGGTGCTGATATGGGTCCTGCTAAATTAAAAAAAGCCGAAGATTTAAAAATTGCCATTTTGAGCGAGCATGAATTGCGTTCAAAGGTGGGTTAGAGAATCAACGCAAATTCCAAAATCACAAAAAATACAACTTGTGTGAATCCGTAAAGCAAGGCGTTGTTGTTTTTATTTCTAAAAAATGTAAACGTGAACAAAGCAAGTAAAAATGAGACTCCCCACCAAGCTAAGAAGTTCTGAAATGGTGCATATTCTCTGTGTGTGAATGACCAATAATCCAATTGCGGAGCTACTAGTTCCAATAAAAAGTCATACATAGTCATTAACGTTGCTACCAGGAAGGCGCTGTAAAAACGCTTGTTTACATGTAGCAAATGTGTTACCACTTGCTGAGATATGAGCAGCAAAGCCGCCCAATTTAATCCAATGACAACAGGCACCTCGAAAAGCTTTGGACCTAGATTTTCCCCATATGAATACAAACCAAATAACTTCCCCGTTGCAACTCCAACAACCTCAATCGCAAATCCTGCAAGCACAGCCAACAGAAACGTAATCAATCGCTGCCATTTAAAATTCTCAAATGACAACAGTAAGAATAAACTGCAAATACCCAAAGAGACAAAACTCATCGGCAAAAAGCGATCTGGCATCCAAATAATACCCAATAGTCCGAAGAAATGAACAATGACAATTATAAATCCTAGCGTTCTATTCATGAGCTAAAATATGCTGTTCAACCATTTTTGCAGAAAGCATAGCCAAGGGTACTCCTCCACCTGGATGAACACTTCCGCCCACAAAATAAAGATTTTTAATTTCCTGACTCACGTTCGCATGCCTCTGAAAAGCAGAATAAGCAGAGTTCGAAGCGTTACCGTACAATGCTCCTAAGTGAGATGACGTATCACGTTGTATTCCCTCAGGATTCCAAATGCGTTCACATACAATATGCTCTTCAATAGTAGTATCCAGCATACGCTCGAGCTTTTCAACGATGAGCTTCCGGGCTTTTTTCTCGAGATTTTCCCAATTTTGTTCTGATACACAGGGAGCATTCACCATAACAAACCAATTCTCGCATCCTTGTGGGGCGTCTATTGCAATATGCTTGCTAGTAATGTGAATGTAAACCGTTAAATCTTCATGTAGCGTTTTATCTTCAAACAAACATTTGAACTCCAATCTGTAATCACGAGCAAAGAAAATATTGTGCACATTCAACTGATCGAATGTGCGATTCATTCCCCAATAAAAAATGAGTGCACTTGACGATTTTTCTTGATTCAGCCATTTTTCTGGAGCCTTTACTGAAGGTAAGAGTTGTTTGTATGTGCCATGAACATCCATGTTGCTTACAACCAAATCTGCTGCTATGATGCTTTGATTCCAAAGTCGAATACCACTTACTTTCTGTTTATCTAAAACAATCTCGCGAACACCCATACCGTAGTGAAATTCAACACCATTGCGTTCTGCCAATTTCGATAATGCATAAGGTATGAAAAACATACCTCGCTTGGGAATAAAAGCGCCAATACCATGCTCAACATGAGGCATCAATTGCATCATGGCAGGCGTAGCATATGGAGAGCTACCGTTGTAGGTAGCATAGCGAGAAAAATATTGAATGGTTTTTTCGTTCTTGAAATATCTCTTGAGCTGCCTTTGAAGATTTCCACGCAAAGGCAAAAAGGGTAATCGTACAATTCCCTTCCAAAAGGTTTTCGTTCTCCATAGGTGTTTCAAATGCAGGGGGCGATTCATGAAAATGGGAGCCGTAGTTTCATAAATGAATTTTGAATCTCGAAAAAAATCTCGAACTCGATTTTCATCCTCCTGAAACACTTGAGCCATATTTTTCACTTGCTCATCAAGATTTGAACACGAAGTAAATTCAAGACCATCTTCATAGAAATACTTGCAAATGGGATCCAGTTGATCATACTCGAAATGCGCATTCATTTCCTCTCCGCAAAGCTCAAAAAGCTCTTTCATGACTTCAGGAAGAGTAAATAAACTAGGGCCTTTATCGAATCGATATCCCTCCATTTCAAATTGAGTACATTTCCCTCCGGGCTTGTATGATTGTTCATATACATGCACTTTAAAACCAAGTCTAGATAACCGTATTGCGGTGGCAATTCCCCCAATACCTGCACCTATGACAACGGCTTTTTTCATGTTCTGAAAACAAATTAACAACATGAAAGTTCTTCAAAACAAAAATTCGTTTTATATTTGCACCCCGAAATCATGGCGAGGTAGCTCAGCTGGTTAGAGCGTGCGATTCATAATCGCAAGGTCTTGGGTTCAAGCCCCAATCTCGCTACATTCAGTAAAACCCTCTATTTTTAGAGGGTTTTCGCATTTATTGACGTACTTTTGCAGCCGAATTAAAAAAAGCTTACATGCAAAAGATCAGAAACATCGCCATCATTGCTCACGTTGACCATGGAAAAACAACCCTGGTAGACAAAATGCTTCACGCTGCTAAACTGTTCCGTGAAAACGAAGTGCACAATGATTTAATCCTTGACAACAATGATTTAGAGCGCGAAAGAGGAATTACCATTTTGGCAAAAAATGTTTCTATTCAATATAAAGATTACAAAATCAACATTATTGACACCCCTGGTCACAGTGACTTTGGTGGAGAGGTTGAGCGAGTACTAAATATGGCTGAAGGTGTGTTGTTATTAGTTGACGCGTTTGAAGGTCCTATGCCTCAGACGAGATTCGTACTTCAGAAAGCCATTCAAATGGGATTGAAACCCATTGTTGTTATCAATAAAGTAGATAAAGAAAACTGCAGACCAGACGAGGTGCATGAGCAGGTATTTGATCTCATGTTCAGTTTGGGCGCAACTGAAGATCAGTTAGATTTTGCTACAGCCTATGGCGCTGCGAAAAACGGATGGATGAGTTTGGATTGGAAAGTGAAAACTGAAACCATTGAACCACTTCTAGACCTGGTTATTGAACACATACCCGCACCCATTAAACGTGAAGGTACTCCACAGATGTTGGTTACATCATTGGACTATTCAATGTACACCGGACGCATGGCCATTGGAAAATTACACCGCGGTGAATTGAAAGCCGGTATGAATATGACCCTTGCGAAACGTGATGGTTCCATCGTAAAAGGAAAAATCAAAGAGCTATATGTCTTCGAGGGACTCGGTAAGAGAAAAGTTGAATCTGTAGTCTCTGGTGACATTTGTGCCATTAATGGAATGGAAAATTTCGAAATCGTAGACACGTTCACCGATTATGAAAAGCCTGAGGCACTTCCGACCATTTCTGTTGACGAG
>JBJTWB010000050.1:0-5663 GCA_046081505.1 Bacteroidota bacterium
ACTATATTAGCTGAAAATATATCGAGTCAAAAAAGATAAAAACACGTTTCACGTGAAACATATGGAAAAAAAATATGATGTCATCATCATTGGCGCTGGACACGCTGGCAATGAGGCCGCGGCTGCGGCTGCAAACTTAAATTGCTCCGTTTTAATGATTACGATGGACATGAATAAAATAGGACAAATGTCATGTAATCCAGCTATGGGTGGGGTAGCTAAAGGACAAATAATCAGAGAGATAGATGCTCTTGGGGGCTATAGTGGTATTGTTTCTGACCGTAGCGCAATACAGTATCGGATGCTTAACAAAAGTAAGGGTCCTGCCATGTGGAGTCCGCGAACACAAAATGACCGCATGCTGTTCGCTGAGCATTGGAGATATGTACTGGAGGAAATTCCAATGCTTGACTTTTGGCAAGACAGTGTAAACGAAATTCTCATCGAAAACAATCGGGCTGTAGGTGTAAAAACCGCCATGGGTGTAGTCTTCAAATCCTCAGCTGTAATTGTCACTAGTGGCACGTTTTTGAATGGCACAATACACGTTGGGGAAAAACAATTTGGTGGTGGAAGAATGGGGGAAAAAGCATCTACAGGCATTACTGAACAGCTTGTGGCTCTTGGCTTTCATGCAGGACGCATGAAAACAGGAACTCCTCCAAGAATAGATGGTAGATCCTTAGATTATTCCAAAATGGAGATGCAGCCCGGTGATGAAAATCCTGTGCGATTCAGCTATTTACCACAGCCTCAACTGCAAGAACAAAGACATTGCTGGATCACCTATACCAATACAGCTGTACATGAAATTCTTGCCACAGGCTTTGAAAAAAGCCCTATGTTTCAAGGGCGAATCACTGGATTAGGCCCACGGTATTGCCCATCAATTGAAGATAAAATAACCCGTTTCGCGGATAAAACATCACACCAACTTTTTGTTGAACCAGAGGGATGGAAAACCGTTGAAATCTACTTGAATGGATTTTCAACCAGTCTCCCTGAAGATGTACAATATGCGGCGCTGCAACAAATACCGGGATTTGAAAATGCAAAAATGTTCCGACCCGGTTACGCCATTGAATACGATTACTTCGCACCAAACCAACTTAAACCAACTTTGGAAACGAAAGGAATTGAAGGGCTTTTCTTTGCTGGTCAAATCAATGGAACCACAGGTTATGAAGAAGCTGCAGGACAAGGAATTGTAGCGGGAATGAACGCAGCGCTGCTTGTCAACGAAAAAGAACCATTCGTGCTTCAACGGAATGAAGCATACATCGGCGTACTCATAGATGATCTCATTACCAAAAGCACAGAGGAGCCCTACCGTATGTTTACGAGTCGCGCAGAGTTTAGAACATTGTTACGACAAGATAATGCCGATGAACGATTAACTCCACTATCACATCGCATTGGTCTGGCATCTGATGAACGCATGAACCGACTCAACCGAAAACAATCCGCCATTAAAGAATTAAGTAGAACATTAGAAAAAACCTCCGTCACTCCGGAGGAAATCAACCCCTACCTCTCTGCAATTGGATCTTCTACCATTGATCAAAAAGTAAAAGCTAAAACAATATTAACCCGACCCCAAGTAAGTATATCCGAACTCATTCGCGCTACGGACTCATTAGCAGCTATTACAGACACTTTCTCCGATCAAGTTGAAGAGATTGTTGCGCAGGTCGAAATCACTTTAAAATACGCTGGTTATTTAGCCAAAGAAGAGGAAATGGCTAATAAACTCACCCGTCTTGATCATGTAAAGCTCAATCACGATCTCGATTATTCACAAATTAACTCGTTAAGCTCAGAGGCTAAGCAAAAATTAAGTCTAGTCAGGCCATCAACAATTGGACAAGCATCACGTATCTCAGGTGTAAATCCAACTGATATTGCTATCTTGCTTACTTATCTTGGAAGATGATGGGCATTATACCACAATTGGGTCTTGGATTTAAAAATCACGCAAAAGCATTTGAATTCATTTTCAAACACAATTTGTGGTATTACTTTTTCTTTCCAGCACTATTTACCATTGTTCTACTGATTTTTGGATTTTGGGGTATTCAATATATTTCCCAATCTCTTACTGAATATTTCGTCACATGGCTGTTTCCTGAAGAAATAGAAAGTACTATACTCCAAACAATCATTAGCATACTAACCTTTTTTGTTTCGCTACTTATCAAATTTCTACTCGGTATTATTCTGTACAATTATCTCAAATACATTGTACTTATCTTTTGCTCACCTATTCTTGCCCATCTTTCAGAAAAAACAGAAGCCATTGTAACAGGTATATCCACACCATTTTCCTTCAGACAATTTTTGAAAGATATTTCACGTGGAATTCTGGTTGTACTGAGAAATTTCTTCATAGAAACCGGGCTATTCATCGCATCTCTGTTATTTGTTTGGATACCCATTTTCAAATGGTTTGTACTTCCTGTGCAATGGGGGTTTAATTGGTATTTTATTGGTTATAGTTTGCTAGACTACTCTTATGAAAGAAGGGGTTGGCCAATATCAATAGGAACCACATTCACACAAAGACATAAATCCATTGCCATTGCACATGGATTTGTCTTCTCACAAATCATGAAAGTTCCCTTTCTTGGAATTTGTATTGCACCAATAATTGGAATTGTATCTGCAACATTAAGTTTTCTTGAATTAGAAAAAAATACTACTTCATAAACTTTTGTCCATTCACCTTTGTTAAAACACCCTGTTGGTAAAATAAAGTTTGAATCAGATTTCCAACCTCATCGTAATATTTCCAATCGCCATATTTTTCTCCTCCTTCAAACTCCCCTTTTGATTCCAACTTTCCGTTGTCATAAAAATATTCATGTTTCCCAATAGCAACACCCATTTGAAACGAACCGGAAAAAACAACAACTTCACCTCTCCTAAAAACCCACTGACCATCTTTTTCTCCTTCTAAATAACTTCCCTCTCTTACTAAACCATTCACCAATTCTTTCCAAGGACCTTGACGAAGACCTTCTAAATATTCACCTTGCAACAAGATTGTTCCCAAAGAATCGTCTGCCAACTCCAGGTATGATCCATTTAATTTACCCTTTCTGTAATTTTCTTCTCTCAATAATTTTCCGCTTGGATAATACCATTTCCAAGTACCTGTTAGCAATCCATTTTCGTATTTTCCCTGTTGTTCTGTCTTCCCGTTTTCAGATAAAAAAGTCCAAACCCCTTGTTTCTTTCCTTGTTTGAAATTCCCAATAGTTCGAATAAGACCATTTTGATAGAAATATTTCCATTCTCCTACTTCCCTACCCAACGAATCAAATTTACCCTCTGATATAGCTTGATCATTCAAATAAATACGCGTAGAAATAATGTTTCCCGTGGAATCGAACAATTGAAAGTGCCCGTGCTTCACAGCTCCTCGAAAGCTACCTATTTGCTTTACTCTGCCCTTTTCATCATATTCTTTTTTTACTTCAATGAATTTGGTTTGTTCTTCATTCTGAACCAATTGTCCCATTTCATAATAAAGATATTTTTCGAAAATGCCTTGTCTATTGTAATATTTAAACAATCCTTGTTTCAATCCATTCACGTAATTTCCTTCCTCCTTTATCTCTCCAAAAGAATACAACTCTTGCCAAAAACCAATTTTCCTTCCTTGGTCGTCATATCTATTTAGTCTTTCCTGACTATAAATCAGTCCATTTTTATATATCGTTTTTGTTATTATTCTACCATCCTTTTCATCAAACTCTTTTAATAATCCAGATAACACATTATTCTCATAACCTCCTTGTTCTTTAACTTTTACAGATTGAAAATAGACGATGTATTCTCCTTGCTTAACATTACCTATGTAGGTAAACGATTTTACTTTTCTTTCTAACGAATCGTAATAAATTTCTATTCCCTCCTTTAAATCATTCTTGTATGAAATGAGTTGGCTCAACGATCCATTCTCTCTATAAAACTTCCACGTGGAATCGAGTAAAAAATTCCTTCTATTTCCCTCTGATTTGAGTTTTCCATTGGAATAATATGTTTTCCAATACCCATTCGGCCTACCATTTTCAATATTTCCTTCAGAACTTACTACTCCATCTGGAAAATAATATTTGGTATACATTACAACAGGCTGGGACCATGAAATGTGAAAACACAAAACAAACAAGACCAAGGTGGGAATTGTGAGGTTCGTTTTCATTTGAAATTTCATGTGACAAATTTGATTCATAATTTCGAAACAACGAGAAATAGCAAGAATTAGTTTTTACACATTACTATATCATTACTATATCCTTTTAATAAAGAATATAATAGTAATAATAGGGATGTTTATAAGGTGTAAAACTTCTTTCTAATTCATTTTGATTTTTGGTTTTAAACGAATCATTAAATGGTTTTCAACAAAAATAATGTTATATATATACTTGTATTCAATGAATTAACATTATTTATGTTTGATTGGTCATATGTTTTCTGTTGAAAATTAAGTGTAGTGAAAAGCCATGTATTTGGTTCATGAATACGTCGAGAATTTGATAGAAAGAGATGAAACAAATTTTTGTAAAATTCATTTGTTTGCCCAATGAGAGAAATTATATGGTTTAACAAATACAGTTTTCAACATTTACGAACAAGAAAGTGACTAATTATTTACTCCTCTGTTAGTAAGTGAAAAGGGATTGAAATACCTTGCAGCAAAATTAAACAAGTGGAATTATATATTGGTTCTGATCATGCCGGATACAGCATGAAAGAAGAAATAAAAAATTGGATTCATATCAACTATCCAGCAATTTCTATTCATGATGAAGGTTGTAATTCAGCAGAGAGCTGCGATTATGCAGATTACGCACATGCTGTTGCAAGAAAAATTAAAAATGATTCACGTGGAATTCTACTATGTGGTTCAGCCAATGGAGTAAGTATAGCTGCAAACAAGCATAGTGGTGTACGTGCTGCTCTTTGTTGGAATGAAGAAATAACGAAATTAGCCAGAGAGCATAACGACGCAAATATTTTATCTATTCCTGCGCGTTACGTCACATTAGAACAAGCTAAGGATATGGTTAAAATATTCTTTGAAACCCCTTTTGAAGGCGGAAGACATTTAAGAAGAGTAGAAAAAATTGATGTAATATGAAAAAGATAATATTGACTTTTTGCAGTCTGTTTACGGTGTTGTTTGGATTTGCTCAAATTAATTTGGATGCTCATGACAAACGTGATTATTATATGAATACCATCACGATCAAAGAGTTGAAAGAACATCTATATTATCTTTCAGCAGACGAGTTTGAAGGTAGGGAAACGAGTAAACCCGGACAGAAAAAAGCGGCAGCTTTTTTGGAATCATATTATAACCAACAAGGTTTGGTTTCTGGATCTTTAAACGGTGTTCAACAACAGAGTTTTCCATTGAGAAAAAGAAAACTAAACTCTACTACCATTACGTTATCGAATGGAAAAACATTTAGTGCTGATAAGGATTTATTTTGTTTAGATGCAGAGGGATTGGAGGGGAAGACAGTATTTTCTAAAATCATTTTTGTGGGATATGGTATTGATGTTGGAGATGTATATAATGATTATGCAAAAACGGATGTAAAGGATGCTTTAGTGGTTGTGCGTGATGGAGAGCCGTTGGATAAAAAAGG
>JBJTWB010000051.1:0-573 GCA_046081505.1 Bacteroidota bacterium
TAGTTCATGACACCGAACATTTGGGAACCCTCATTGATAATTTAAAGAGTGTTGATGGGGTATTAACCGTAGACCGCATAGTCAGTGAATTCGAATAATATCATTTGAATTCCTTCTTACATTTGAATTGTGAATTTCAGATCGGGAAATATAGAATTGCAATTTAGTCGTTCAAAAAAGCAGTTAGCTGTTTTAATTGATCCCGACAAATGGAATATTCAGCAATCTGCGGATCAAATGAAACTCTTCGAGGCTTCAGGTGTGGACTATTTGTTCATTGGCGGTAGCTTGAATGTGGCGAATGACTTTGACGCACGCGTGCTTGAAATAAAAAATCAAACACGTCTACCCCTTATACTTTTTCCGGGTCACCCCACTCAATTAACAAAGCACGTAGATGCTACGCTTTTCCTTTCACTCATTTCAGGTCGAAATCCGGAATACCTCATCGGTCACCATGTTGTTTCCGCTCCGTATTTGAATGCCTGGAAGCAAGAAGTTTTGCCCACAGGCTATTTGCTTGTTGAGTCTAGTCAAACTACAACTGCCGTTTACATTAGCCAAACTCTGCCT
>JBJTWB010000052.1:0-16423 GCA_046081505.1 Bacteroidota bacterium
CCACAAGAAGATGGGTTATCGAGAAAGGAAGGTGAATAAGTTCAAATTCGATTCGCGTAGGTAAAATAGTTTCGTTGGTTATATTTGCTTCACATTAATAAAGAATATGAAATTTATAGTTAATAGCCTCAACTTGCTCAAGCAGTTGCAAATGTTAGGAGGAGTATTGAATTCGAACAACACACTTCCCATTTTAGACAACTTTTTGTTTGAAATGAAATCAGATGAGTTGACCATTTCGGCATCGGATTTAGAAACATCCATGACTACTCGATTGGCTATACAGTGCAAAGAAGAAGGTGTTATTGCTGTTCCTGCGAAATTACTTTTGGATATTTTGAAGACATTGCCTGATCAGCCACTTACGTTCGATGTAGATGGTAAAACGTATGGAATTGAAATTACAAGTGACAACGGAAAGTATAAATTGACAGGACAAAACGGAGATGAATTCCCGAAGTCGCCTGCCATGTCAGACACCAAAGCGTTGGTTATTGGCGCAGACGTTTTAAACAGAAGTATTTCAAAGACGTTGTTTGCAGCAGGAAATGACGACATGCGTCCCATCATGAGCGGTGTCTATTTCGAGGTGGAAGAAAAAAGTGTGCGCTTTGTAGCAACTGACGCCCATAAATTGGTTCGTATCACACGCACAGATATAGGAGGTGACTCAGCGGCATTCATTGTTCCTAGAAAGCCTTTAAATCTATTGAAAGGTTCATTGGGAAGCGTAAAGTCAGATGTGAAGGTGGAATACACCGGCAACAATGCCATGTTCACTTTCGAGCATGTAACATTGATGTGCAGACTTATTGAAGGGAAATACCCGAACTATGAGGCAGTTATTCCAAAAGAGAATCCGTTTAAACTTACCATTGATCGTTTAGACTTTTTAAGCTCTATTAAACGCGTAAGTATCTTCGCGAACAGATCAACAAACCAAATTCGTTTGCGTCTAACTGGAAGTGAAATTCAATTATCAGCAGAGGATTTGGATTTCGCAAATGAAGCTCATGAAAAATTGGCTTGTTCTTTTGTTGGTGACGAAATGGAAATTGGATTCAATTCACGCTTCCTTCAAGAGATGTTAAACAACCTTGACTCTGACAACGTGAACTTAGAGATGAGCGCGCCAAATAGAGCAGGAATCATTACAGAGGTAGAAAAACCTGAAGAGGCTGAGGATATACTTATGTTAGTGATGCCAGTTATGTTGAATGGCTAAAGCATGATGTAGATTCCCACAATCAGTAAGAAAATAACAATAGCCTTTCGTATCCACGAAAGGCTAATTTTTTGCAATAAGATATTCCCTACGGTTGCTCCGCCAATTCCACCTAATATGGCGAAAATCATAGGCCAACTGTTGTGTTGTGCGAATATGAGTGGAATGGAACTGAGATAGGTAGTAATTCGAACCGCATCTACAATGGCCGCCAATACGGTACGAGTTCCCATAAAAACATGTTTGTCTTTCAGCTGGTGAAGTAGAAAGGCACTACGTAAAGCGCCCTGCTGTCCGCTAATACCGCCAAAAAAACCAGACAGTAGTCCACCAATCCAAAGTGATTTTTTGCCTTGAATGACGCGCTCTAAAAAATTGAAATATTCAAATAGCGAGAAGGAAATAAGTAAAATGCCCATGATGATATTCAGTCCAGAAGTTTCTCCTGTCCATCCGAATAACGAATACTCAAACGGGGTGAAATAGGAGGTGAGCAGAGATAAAAGTAGTGCCCCAACAACAGCACCAATTGCGCTTGGTATTCCAAAAGTTATCACGGTGGGCCAATGTGCGTGTTTTCCCACTAAAAATAGTTTGTAAATGGTATTAACGAAATGCACAAATGCTGTCATCATTACTGCTGTTGTAAGATCAAAGAATAGGGCCATGACGGGCAGTAAAATGGTTCCAAAGCCGAAGCCTGTGAAAAAGCTTAAAGCGGCGCCTGCAAATGCAACAATCAAAATAATCCATTCCATGTTGTAAAAATACAATTGGAAAATGTTGTTTCTTTGAAGCGTGAATGAATTTTCAGCTAAGAAAAATTTTGTTGATCGCCTCCGGAATCGATCTGAGTTGCCTCATCCTACAGACTTGGCTTTGTCTATCTGTCATGGCAAAAGAGATGCATTGGCGAAGGCCTTTACGCTTTTAGAAAGCACTCGGTTTTCTGACCAAGAATACATGGTTCAGGTTCTTCGTGAATTGCCGAAAGAAAATAAGGCAAGTATACGTCTTGGTATTACGGGAGTTCCAGGTGTTGGAAAGTCAACCTTTATTGAGGCATTCTCAGAAGTTGTATTGCAAGAAGACGGGAATAAAATTGCTGTATTGAGTATTGACCCGAGTAGTCCTATAACAGGCGGAAGTATTTTGGGAGACAAGACACGGATGGAGCGATTAAGTATAGATGACCGTGCCTTCATTCGACCAACACCAGCAGGCACTCATTTGGGTGGAGTAGCTCGCGCAACGGCTCTAGGTATTCAGTTGTGTGAAGCGGCTGGATATAACATCATTTTCACAGAAACCGTTGGAGTAGGTCAGAGTGAGGTAGAAGTTCATGGCATGACAGATTTTTTCTTGCTGTTAATGTTAGCAGGTGCGGGCGATCAATTGCAAGGAATAAAGAGAGGCATCATGGAGTTAACTGACGCACTGGTAATTACCAAGGCCGATGGAGAAAATAGAACTCGAGCAGACCATGCGAAAGCAGAATACGCTTCAGCATTGCATCTTTTTCCTGAACGTGAAGATGGATGGGTGCCACAGGTTTTCTCCGTGTCTTCCATAGAGAATCAAGGGTTGAATGAAGTTTGGAAGTCAATTCAACAATTCGATGTTTGGCAAACCGAGAGAGGTTTGAAGTTTAAAAAACGTGAGAGCCAACGATTGGCTCTTTTTCAAAAGCAAGCACATGATTTTCTATTGAATTATTTTCTTCATGATGAACAACTGAGGAGTAAATTTGAACAAATAAAACAAGAAGTTCAATTGGGCTTGAAATCACCAATGGAAGCTGTTTTTGAGTGGATGGAGGATATAAAGAAAAAAGAAATTTAATATGTCAAATCAAAAAACAACGTCGAATATTATAGTATTTACTTTTGGGGCGCTTGTATTGTACAGTTTACTTTATTTCACGGGTAAATTTTTCGGAGAACAGATTCCTTTTCTGAAGTCAGTCTATTCACAAATCCGTTCTTTTTGGGCCATGTTTACCTTTTTAGAATTACTCGCGCTAGCAAGCGTTGTAGTTGATGGTATTGTGAAGTTTGATAAAATTAATCCGAAGTTAAAAGCGGCAAGAGTTACTTTAACCATACTATTGGGGCTCGCTTTTGGTGTCAAGATCCTCTACGCCGTCATGGAGATCTATATGGTCGGCCAGGTTCAGTGATTGATTTGAAAAGCGTTTTCTGAAATCTATTTTCTGTTCGGCTTTCTTGACAAATAAATGAGCGAGTATAACAAGGGCTTCATCATTCTTTTGATTTGATAATGCTTCGCCAATTTGCTTTTCAGTAAAATCAAAGGTGTACAATAATCGTTTGAAATGTTTGCCATGCAAGGAAAATGAAATCACAACAAAGGCAATAAATTCATCAATGCTGAACAATTCTGGGACATTGAATTCGAATCCTGCTAAAATGAAATCTTTTTTTATTTGATTGCAGATATCCGATTTGAGTGGTAAGGAATTTATTTCAGACATGTCTTTCCAAAAGCCAAGCAGCTAGTGCTCGCAATTCATTTTTTTGTTCGTCAAGGGTTGAAATGTGGTTTAATTCCTGAATGGCCTTCTGGTAATATTCTTCACTCTTCTTTAGAATTTCTTGGTCGGCTTGTGTCGATTCAAAAATAGTAGTTATTGAAACAATTTTTTCTTGGTCGTTGGGGTGGCTTCCATGAAAATGACGCAACAATTCCAAGTCGCTGCTGGTTCCTGTTTCAAGTGCATGAAGGTATAAAAAGGTTTTTTTATCAGCCAAAATATCACCCCCAATGCGCTTGCCAACTTCTTCTTTTTTTCCGAAAGTGTCCAGATAATCATCTCTGAGTTGAAATGAAATGCCAACATACTCTCCAAATTTCCGAATGTGTTCTTGGTCTTTTTTGGAAGCATGGGCCTGAATTGCACCTAACTCCAACGCGCAACCCAAAAGCACGGCCGTTTTTAAACGAATCATTTCAATATACTCCTCCTTGGAAACGTTGGTGCGCTTTTCGAAATCCATATCCATTTGCTGTCCAACACAAACTTCCCAAGCTGTTGTATTGAATCGTTCAAAAAGTAAGGCAAACTTATCAGTCGAGTTTTTTTGCAGCAGAGCATACGCCTGAATCATCATACCATCACCGCTGAGTATAGCCGTATTGATATTCCACTTTTCATGAACGGTCTTTGCGCCTCTTCTAAGAGGAGAATTATCCATGATATCATCATGCATGAGGGTGAAGTTATGAAACACCTCAACCGCAAGTGCTTGAGATAGGGCGTCAGTTGTTTTTCCTCCGAATAATTTTGCCGACATCAAGGTGAGTATTGGACGAATTCGTTTGCCTCCGATTTGAAGCAAATAATGAATTGGGTCTACGAGATTGGCTGTTTGCGGATTCAAAGGATTGGTAAACAATTCCTTTTCAATTTCCTCGAGATAGTTTTGCAACATGTGTTTTATCGCTGTGAAAGTTGATTTAAAAGATACTGTCCGTATCCGCTTTTAACCAAATCAACCGCTAAGGTTTTGAATTGTTCATCATTTATAAAGCCCATTCGCCAGGCTATTTCTTCTGGAGCTGCTATTTTAAGGCCTTGACGGGCCTCAACCGTTTGAACAAATAAATTGGCTTGGAGTAAGGAGTCGAATGTCCCCGTATCAAGCCATGCAGTGCCTCTTTCCAATCGCTGCACGCGTAAATTACCAGCATGAAGGTATACCCGGTTGACATCTGTAATCTCGTATTCACCGCGTGCACTGGGTTCAATTGTTTTGGCAATTTGAACAACAGAATTGTCATAGAAGTATAAGCCCGGAACGGCGTAATTCGATTTGGGTTCCTTAGGTTTTTCCTCTAATGAAAGCGCTTTGCCAGATGCATCAAATTCCACCACACCATAGCGCTCCGGGTCAGCCACATGGTAACCAAAGATATGTGCACCTTTAACCAGTGTGTTTTGTTGTAATAGTTTTCCAAATCCCGGTCCGTAGAAAATATTATCCCCTAAAATAAGAGCCACTGAATCTGATCCAATAAACGATTCGCCAATTACAAAGGCTTGAGCCAAGCCGTTCGGCTCAGGTTGAATGGCATAGGAAAAAGCACACCCCCATTGACTTCCATCACCTAAAAGATTTTTGAATGCATCTTGCTCATGAGGTGTGGTAATGATTAAAATTTCTCTTATCCCAGAAAGCAATAGGGTGCTTAACGGATAATAGATCATAGGTTTATCATAAATCGGCATGAGTTGTTTGCTCACTGCCTTCGTAATTGGGTAAAGACGTGTGCCGCTGCCGCCTGCCAGAATAATTCCCTTCATGAGTTAAAAGTATAAGATTTCAATTCGAAGTTATTTCAATGAAAGTACCAAGGCTTGGTTATTTTCAATGATCTGATTGGTATTTTTTTCAATGTCACTGAGTCGTTTTGATGCCTCAGACGTTTCTTGTTTCAATTGGTTAATGGTGGTCCATTTTGGATCACAAGAATATATTTTGTCAATTCCTTTGCAAGCCGTTTTGAATTTGTATGCAGACTTATCTACAGACGCTATAATTAAGTTAATCTCGTTTGAAAGTGCTCTGATTTCTGTAATAGAGGCATTTAATTTTTCAATTTCTTTTGGAAACTTCCCTGAAAATTTTGCGCTCAAATTCTGAATTTCCTTGTCGTATTCTTGAGCTGAACTTCTATATGCAGTTGCAGACTTTCTTAAATTAGAAATACTCGCATCCATTTCAGTCATGACATTGGCAACGATACACATTTCAGTTTTATTGATTATTTCATTCTGCACCTGGGAAGTGAATGTATTCGATGCATCTGAAAGTTCTTTGAATTCTTTCTCTAATGCTTTGGTCTCTAACTCAAGTGCCTCTTTGGTTATTTTTACTTTTTCCCATTCTTGGCTTTTTGATGTGATTTTATCTTTACCGGCGGTGTATGATTTGAAGTCACTATAAAGCGCCCTCATGGCGGAAGCGCGGTGATTTACGCTTTCCATCTTTGAGGTTACATCTGCTTTCATTGATTCAGCAATGACATAAGGATTTGTGTTTTTTTCACACGGAATTTCATTGTAGGTTTTGAATGCATTGTTGATCTGTTCTGTTGATTTGGTTGTTGCTGATTCAGCACTTTGAACAGTGGTTTTAATATTTTGATCTATTTCGGCTGTGGTGTAGTAAAAAGTACAACTCGGAAATAATATGCACGCGGCATAAATAAAGTAAACGATTGTTCTCATAGTTGGTCCATATCAGATTGTTGTAAAGGTACTCACTTCAAAGTCAATTGTTGAACATTAATTCTTTGTCATTGTTATACAAGTATGAAAATTTTTTTAATCATCTTCTTTTCTTTTGCTATCGTAATTGCTGGGTTATCTGCTTGGTTTTATATGGAAACGGAAAATATTGAACAATACGGTTATGATGTGCTGGAAAAACACGGCGACATTGAAATTAGATCATACAAACCAGCTTTATTTTCAACATACACCATGCAGGGAAATTCATACGAAGCCAGTTCTAGCAATGGTTTTCGCACACTTGCAGGGTATATTTTTGGAGGAAATGAAAAGCAGGAGAAAATTGCAATGACCAGTCCGGTTATGATGGAAATGGGTGAGTCGACCACGATGTCGTTTATGGTTCCTTCTGGAAGATCATTGGAGTCTCTTCCCAAGCCGAATAATTCTGAAATTCAATTCATTGAAAAACCGTCTGTAATTATGGCCGCCATTCGCTTTGGTGGATGGGCTTCCGATGAAAAAATAGAAAAATACAAGCAAAAACTTGTGACCCAACTTGCTGAATTGGGCATAGTGCATACAGGTAAGTTTGCATATTTGGGATACAATCCTCCATTTCAGTTTTTGAACCGCCGCAATGAGGTGGTGGTGGAATTGGTTGGGTGGAAATAGGATATTCACACTAAATGAAAAAGCACATTCAAATGAATGTGCTTTTTTTTGTGGACCCGGCGGGGGTCGAACCCGCGTCCAAACAAGGAACCGAAAAGGTTTCTACATGCTTATCTACATCTTTGTTTTTCATCGTACACCCGGCAGGTAGCAGCCTAGTGAACGCCTATCTTGTGTTTTTTAACCGTTAATTACAAGATTCATCTTCGGCGAGCTTTCTTTGATGAAGCCTCTATGTAAAACGTCAAAAGCGGGGCGTTCTACGAGACTTACTTGTCAACCTCCTAGAGGTTGATTAAGCGTAATCACATCCTGTGATTAGGCAGCAAGTGCGTAAGAATTGTTGTCATTTCTGACTGATGCTCCGAGATTAAAGAGCCGAAACATCAGGCGCTCTGCATGCTTGCTCTCCACTTCATCTTGCTGTCAAATCCGAAATCGGGCCCTTGCAATTTTAAGAGATAGCTCTGCAAATTTACGATGTATATTCGCAATCCCAATTTAATTCAATGACGAAAATTCGAATTGGAATCATTCAAGAAAGAAAGACTCCTCCAGACTTCCGGGTTCCACTTACTCCAAAGCAATGTGCTCAAGTTGTTCAAACCTATTCAAATGTTGAACTATTTGTTGAATCAAGCCCCATTCGGTGCTTTTCAGATGAAGCCTATGAGCAAGAAGGAATTGCAGTAGTTGATGATGTAAGCCATTGCGACATTTTATTTGGAGTGAAGGAAGTTCCAATTGAATTTCTCATTCCTAATAAAACCTATTTCTTTTTTTCTCACACGCTTAAGAAACAACCGTACAACGCGAAACTGTTAAGGGCTATACTCGATAAACGCATTGAATTGATAGATTATGAAGCGTTAAAAGGAAGCGATGGGAAACGGATCATTGGATTTGGAAGGTATGCTGGTATAGTTGGCGTTTATGAGGGGATACGTGCTTTCGGTTGGAAGCACAGGCTCTTCAATTTACCTTCTCCACAATCGCTAAGCGGTCGCATTGAGTTCGATGAGGAATTGGGGAAAATAGATGTGTCACAAATCAGAGCAGTACTCACCGGGTGGGGCAGGGTAGGAAATGGTGCGGAAGAAGTGATGAAGCAGCTTGATTTGAAACGCTGCACCGAAGAAGATTTTATGCAGAATCCAAATGAAAAAGGCGTCTACGTGCATATAGATACTCCGCAGATGTATAAACGCATTCACGACGATAAATTCGATAAGTCGGAATTTTATTCAAGTCCGGAATTATATACTTCAAATTTGGAACAGTATGCTCGTTCAGCCAATCTTTATATTGCGGCCCATCTGTGGAATGCAAAGAATCCCATTTTGTTGAGTCAGACATTTTTTCAAAATCATAGCATTTGTTCTGTTGTTTCTGATATATCATGCGACTTAAATGGTCCAATTGCGTGCACAATCCGTGCATCTAAAATTGCAGATCCTGTTTATGGCTATGATGTTCTAACAGGATTGGAAACTTCCTTTGATAGTGATCAGGCGGTTGCAGTAATGGCCATTGATAATTTGCCTTGTGAATTGCCCAAAGATGCAAGTGAGGATTTCGGTAACGAGATCATCAAAAACATTTTGCCTCGTCTTATTCATGAAGATGATGGTGTGCTTGCTACAGGAAGGGAAACAACCAAGGAAGGTACGCTCACGGCAGCGTTTGAATACCTTTCAGATTATGCTACTGGGCACTGAATTGAAAGGTGATGACACCTGGTTGTTTGGAGTTCTTGCCTTCTGAAAAACGCCATTTTAGCGCATAGGTTAGCGATTCATTGAGAAGACAGGCATCTTTGCTGGATTGATTCGCATCAATTTTCGCTTCGCTAACATAGCCTAATTCGTTCACTGAAATAAGCACCACTACCTGTCCAGCACCCTTGCATTTATACGTAGGTTTCGGTGCACTTTTGACGGATCGACCAGATAAACTGAAAGTAGCACTGACATTTCCGCTGTAACTGGTGTTGCCACCAGAAATTTGTGTGTTGCTTAATTCTTTCTCTTTTTGTTGGTTTGAATGCGTTGTAGGAAGCTGAACTCCGTGGCTTTCATGTTTGGTGAACAATTCTTTCTCTGTATTTTCTGAAAAAGATTTAGCGGCATCGGCACCTGATTGTGTTGCATTTCCACCATGCGATTCTTCACCCGTATAATTCACAAGATCTGAGACTTGTTGGGCATCTGAGGAAGCCAATAAATCACGAACTGCTTCTGATGTTTTCGATTCTGCTTCATTTTGCTCTTGCTTTATTTCGGCAAGCGCTTCGTCTTCAAAAGCAACTTCCATTTCCTCCATTACAGGAGTTTGATTAGATAAACGCCAAGTTTCCGGAGTATCTGTAAGCAAATAGCCAATGCCTAGTATGAAGCCATAGGAACTGATTGCGATAAAGCTTGCCGCAATCCAATTGTTGTTTTTAGTTGACTTGATTTCTATCATGGAACCATTGCGAAAGTAAACAGAAAAAAATTTGATGTGAAGTACAGGAACAACTATCTTTGGTTCAAACGAAAAATTATGAAAAAAGTTATAGCGTTATTTGCGGGTATGTTCCTATTAGCAGGAATTGCCTCCGCACAATGTACTGGAGGTTCTTCAAGTTCATCTTCAGAACAAAAGAAAGAATGTTGTAAGTCAGGAGCCTCAAAAGAAGAGTGTTCTAAATCTGCGGTAAGTTCAGACGACAAAGGAGCTGGTCAATGTTGTTCAAAGCAGGCTGCTGCTGACGCCAAACGCACAGATAGCAAGAGAAAGAAGAAGAAAGGTTCTTGTCAGTCTGGTGCTGGGTCTTCAGGTTGTGGTGAGCACAAAGAAGGAGAGAAGAAAGACTGTTGTAAGAAAGAAGGACAGAAATAAAACTGAATTAAACGTTTTTGTTAAACCCTGAAATTGATTTCAGGGTTTATTTTTGTAAAAAGAAATGAGATGAAAAAGTTCGACGTAGTAATAGTTGGTGGTGGAATTGTGGGGGCGGCAACTATGTATAAAATTCAAAAGGCTTACCCAACCAAATCAATTCTTCTAATTGAAAAAGAGAAGGGATTGGCCGACCATCAGACAGGAAATAACAGTGGTGTCATTCACAGTGGAATATATTACAAGCCAGGTTCTAAAAAGGCCGTTAATTGCGTTAATGGAAGAAGAGAGCTTGTTGCTTTTGCGAAAGAATATGGCATTCAGCATGATGTCTGTGGGAAGTTAATTGTGGCAGTTGATGAATCGGAATTGCCTTTTTTGAATAAGATTGAAGAGCATGGGGTTGCGAATGGAATTGAAGATATGCGCAGGGTAACAGCTGAGGAAATTAAAGAGATTGAGCCACACTGTATTGGAATAGATGGGTTGTTTATTGGGTGCACAGGTATTATTGATTTTCGGGGCGCTACCAAGAAAATGGTTGAATTGGCATTGTCAATGAATTCGAATTCTGAGTTGCATTTGAAGGAAGAAGTGATTCGGTTTAATCATACAGCTGAAAGCACCGAAGTGATAACGGATCAAAGTACATATTCTGCGACTCATTTGATTGTTTGTGGTGGATTACAAGCCGATCGATTAGCTAGAAAAGACGGCGTTCAATTGAAAGAGAAAGTAGTTGGATTTCGGGGTGATTATTATGAATTAACGGAGCAGGCCAAGCACAAGGTGCGTAATTTAATTTATCCGGTTCCCAATCCAGATTTTCCGTTTTTAGGTGTTCATTTTACGCGTATGGTCGATGGCTCAGTGGAATGCGGTCCCAATGCGGTTTTTACATTTAAACGCGAAGGTTATGGCAAGACAGATTTTAGTTTGAAAGATACTTGGGATGCACTCACTTATCGAGGAACATGGAAATTGTTTTTTAAGAATATGAAGTTCGGTATTGATGAATATCGACGTGCTTTCAGCAAACGCTTATTTTTGAAAACGCTTCAGCGCTTACTTCCAGACTTGACCATGGAAGATATTGAGCCGGGTAGAGCGGGGGTACGAGCACTATTACTTCGTGAAGATGGAGATACACGTGATGACTTCAGAATTGAATACACCAAGCGAAGCATTCATGTTCTTAACGCACCGTCACCAGCCGCAACAGCATGTTTAGCAATAGGGGGTGATATTTTAGAAATGGCTGAAAGCCATTTTGGTTGGAATAAAAATTAAACTTCAAAAGTTGCACTACTCAAAGTAAGATCTGCTTTAACTTTTTTGAATAGTCCTTGCAGTACTTTCCCAGGTCCAACTTCCACCACCTCTGAACAACCATCAGTTAACATGGCGTTCATGGTTTGTGTCCATTTAACGGGGGCTGTCAATTGAGCGATGAGATTCTTTTTTATTTCTTCTGGATTCGAAACCGCAGCGGCGGTTACATTTTGATAGATTGGGCAAGAAGGTTCATTGAATGTGGTTGCATGAATAGCTTTTTCCAATTCAATGCGAGCAGGTTCCATAAGTGGACTATGAAAGGCTCCTCCCACAGGTAATTTCAAAGCTCTTTTCGCTCCAGCCGCAAGCAATGCTTCACAAGCCTTGTCAATGGCTTCATTTTCTCCACTTATGACCAATTGACCCGGACAATTATAATTCGCAGCCACTACTATTCCTGGAGTCTCGCTGCAAATTCTTTCTATTACATCATCAGCCAGGTTCAGCACCGCAGCCATGGTTGATGGATTTGCTTCACAGGCCTTTTGCATGGCCATTGCGCGCGCATATACCAACCGAATAGCATCTTCAAATGAAATGGTGTTGTTTGCAACCAAAGCGCTAAACTCTCCAAGACTGTGTCCGGCAACCATTTCAGGTTTGAAATTGTCACCAAGTGATTTTGCAAGAGCAACGCTGTGCAAGAAAATAGCGGGTTGAGTAATCTTCGTTTGCTTTAATTCGTCGTCACTTCCTTCAAACATAACTTGAGTCAATGAGAATCCTAAAATTTCATTGGCAAGATCCATGTGTTTTTTTGCTATTTGTGACTGGGTGTATAATTCTTTTCCCATTCCTGTAAATTGGGATCCTTGTCCGGGGAAAACGTAAGCTTTCATATTCGATGTTTTTTGCGAAAATAAGTGAGATTTAGAGTTTTAAAAAAGGATTCGGTTAACTTTGTTTCTATGAACAGTGGGCACTTAAGAATGATTGGTATAACAAGTTTCGTAGCCCTTGTTATGATTGGCGTATTCATAATTGGGCTATACTTCTTTGGATCCACGAATACAGATAACCCATGGCACTTTCTCTCCAACTTTAAGTTTTGGATTTTGATAGTCATACTTATTCTTTTCATTTTTTTAATGGCGCTTTGGTCATATCATGAAGTGAATGGTATTTTGAATAACTCGAATATGCAGCGCGAATTTGTAAATAATGTTACTCATGAAATTAAGACCCCTTTATCTACCATTTTATTGGCGGCAGAGGTTTTGAATTCAGAAGAGCTTTTGTCTAACTCAATTAAACGACAGCAATACATAGCCATTATTCGAACCGAAGGTGAAAAATTGAAAAATGAATTGGAGCGCGTGTTGGAAGTCTCAAGATTACCAAAAATAGGAGGGCACCTCAAAAAAGAATTGATTTCGCCATATGAGCAAACTCAGTTGGTTGTCTCCACTTATCGGCCAATCATTGATCAGCTCGACGCGAAGTTAAAAGTGGAGTGGAATGGGTTGGAAGATTTGAAATTGTTTTTTGATCGTAAATCATTTGAGATAATCGTATCTAATCTATTAGATAACGCACTTAAATATACGGTAGAAGATGAACCTGAAATTATTATTCGTGCTACAACGAAAATGGGGGAGTTCAATTTAAGTATAGAAGACAATGGTTTGGGTATACCCTCTGAACATTTAGATCAAGTGTTTAATCGGTTTTATCGAGTGCCAATCTCTGAAATACATCACAAGAAGGGATTTGGTCTTGGATTATATTTGGTTCAGCAACTTCTTAAGGCGCACGATTCCAAAATTCTTGTAAAAAGCGAAGAGGGTGTAGGTTCAGAATTTGTTATTCGAATTCCAATGCAGGTTAACAACAATGGATAATATACTACTCGTTGAAGATGATGCCAATCTTGGATTTATAATTCAAGATCAGCTTCGATCTTTCAAATACAATGTCATTCGTTGCGTTAGTGCGAAAGAAGCGCTCATTACCTTGGGGTCTGTTGCTATTGACTTGTGCTTGCTTGATATTATGATGCCGGTGAAAGGAGGTTTTGATTTGGCAGGTGACATTAAAAAACTTTTTCCTAAAATGCCAATTGTTTTCTTAACTGCAAAACATAGCATTGAAGATAAAATTAAAGGTCTGGAGTTGGGGGCCGATGATTATATCACCAAGCCATTTGATATTCGTGAATTGAACTTACGTATTCGCAATATTCTAACTCGAATTCATCCGCAAGAGGAGGTGAGTGAATTGAACTTTCGAGTTGGAAAATTTGTTTTTAATACGGAAATGAACGAATTGATTTTTGGAGGAGACCTTCGTCAGCACTTAACGAAAAAAGAGTCGTCACTACTTAAAATATTGGTTGAAAATAAAAATCAATTGGTAACAAGAGAGTCATTGGCTCAGTTGGTTTGGGGGGAAGATTCATATTTTGTATCACGAACAATGGATGTTTACATTGCGAAATTGAGAAAGTATCTGATATCAGATCCGAGTGTTCAAATCACGAACATTCATGGAGTTGGTTTTAAGTTTGAGTTTTTAAACGAAATGAATGAATATGGAAAAAAAGGATGAAAAGGTAATGCGCAAATTTCAAGCGCGTTCTTGGAACGAATTGAAAAGCAATGATAGCTGGAGTATTTTTAAAATTATGGGGGAGTTTGTTGAGGGCTATGATCGTCTTTCAGCAATTGGCCCTTGCGTTTCTATTTTTGGTTCTGCACGAACAAAGGAAAATAATCCGTACTACCAAATTGGACATGACATTGCATATCAGTTGACTCAAAAAGGCTATGGTGTTATCACTGGCGGTGGCCCAGGTATAATGGAGGCCGCTAATGCCGGTGCTAAGAAGGGTCATGGTGCAAGTGTGGGACTAAATATTAAATTGCCATTCGAGCAATATCCCAATACCTTCATTGATTATGATAAAAGTTTGGACTTCGACTATTTTTTTGTTCGAAAAGTGATGTTTGTGAAATACAGTCAAGGATTTGTAGTTATGCCAGGCGGATTCGGAACTTTAGATGAACTTTTTGAAGCTTTGACTTTAATTCAAACCTATAAAATTGGTCGTTTCCCCATTGTTTTGGTTGGAAAATCATTTTGGGAAGGTCTAGTGCAATGGATTAAAGCAACGTTATTAACTGCCGAAAATAATATCAATGAGGAGGATCTTGAGTTGTTCAAGGTTGTAGATACGGCAGAAGAGGCTGTAGCGGAAATTGACAAATTCTACTCTCAGTATCTGTTGAAGCCAAACTTCTAAGCATGGCAATTCAAGTTGTTTTATCGCCCTCAAAACTTTTACTTGAAGGGGGAACGAAGCCCAGTTTGTGCGACCTTACAATTCCAACCTTCATTTCAAATGCGAAACATTTGGCTAGTGAATTGTTGGTTCATGATGTAGTTTTTTGGGAAAAGAAGTTGGGTGTGAAAAAAGATGTGGCTGAAAGATCTAGAGCGTGGTTGAAGCAGGTGAGTCAAACAGATTTTAACCATGTTGCGTCTCCGGCAGCATGCATGTTTCAAGGTGAGGCGTTTAAATATTTGCAAGCCGAATCATTTTCCAAAAAAGAATGGAAATGGGCATCTAAGCATCTATTTATTCTTTCTGGACTCTATGGAATAGTTCGCGCAACAGACGCAGTTCTGCCATACCGACTCATGATTGGCACTGCCGTTTCAGGAGGGAACGCCAAAAGCCTATATGGCTATTGGCAAGAGAATATCAATTCATTTTTAAAATCCCAACCCAAGTCCAATTGCATTTTAAACTGTGCCAGTGAAGAGTACAGCAAGGTAATTGATAGAAAATTATTTTCAAATCAAATCATTGATGTGGAGTTTCTTCAAAGAAAAGGGCGCGAATTGAAGCAGGTAGCTACAATTTCAAAACAATCACGCGGGGCAATGGCTCGTTTCGTGATACAAAATAAAATTGCCAAAAGAGATGATTTATGTGCGTTTCAAGAGATGGGATATGTCTATCAAGAGTCTCTTTCCAACGAGAATAAATTGGTATTCGTACGTTAAAAAAGCCCGTTCAATTGACCGTCTATGCCATTGATGATTTGTCCTAAATCTTCCGCTTTTTCATGGAATCTGTTGTTGTCTAGGTCGATGATTAACAATTTCCCTTTGGTGTAGGTCGAAATCCAAGCTTCGTATCGCTCATTGAGTCTGGTTAAATAATCGAGTCGAATGGCTTCTTCGTATTCTCGTCCTCGCTTCTGAATGTTGTTAACCAAAGTTGGAACCGAAGCACGTAAATAAATCAACAAGTCTGGAGGAGTAATGAATTCATCCATAACGTCAAATAATTCTTGATAATTTTCGAAGTCACGTGTGGTCATTAGCCCCATTGCATGCAGGTTGGGTGCAAAGATGTGCGCATCTTCGTAAATGGTTCTGTCTTGAACAATTTTCTTAGATTTCTTTTTCAGATCAATCAATTGTTTAAAACGGCTTCTTAAAAAGAATACCTGCAGATTGAAAGACCAGCGCTGCATGTCTTTGTAAAAGTCAATCAAATAAGGGTTGTTGTCAACCTCTTCAAAATGTGGTGTGTATTTATAATGTTTTGAGAGAAGCGTAGTGAGTGTGGTCTTCCCTGAACCAATATTTCCGGCAATAGCAATATGCATAATCTTTCTAGGTAAATGTGCGTTCGAAAATAGAAAAAAAAACAACTCAATTCGAATAGAATTGTGTTTAGTTATCAATATTGTAGATTACTTTTTTGATTTTGTTATTTGGATAGTGCTCTAGAATTTTAGAATCTTTTATGTCAATGAAAGCCAGCGAAATTTCCTGCAAATTTATTTGAGTGAGTATGAACCAAATACCTTTTCTGAAATGAATGGTCCCGTCTTTACTAATGAGATAAATGTCATCTTGATGGGTTAAAAGTTTGGCACCGTTCAAATACGATTTTTCAATTAAGTTCCCGAATAAATTAAAGATTAACATATTGCCTTCCGTATCGAGTCCGTAGAGATTTTGGCCCAGTTCAAGCAGTTGAATTAATTCGGTCTGAATTTCCAATCGGGGTGTTTGAATAATGGGTATCCCACTTC